>CAYFWA010000432.1:0-6274 GCA_964346625.1 uncultured Myxococcales bacterium | reverse complement strand
GCCGAGCGGGGCGGGCCCGGACGGGGCTCCGCGCGCCCGCCGCCCGCCGGGCCCCGGGCGCGGCTCCGGCCGCCCCGAAAAGCGCCACCGACAGGTAGCTCACCGAGGAGCGCCACTGGCCGGTGACGTGCCCGGAAGTCGTATAGTGCAGGACCCGGCCGCGGGGCTGGACGCCGGCTTGCTTCAGCGACGCCAGCATCAGGGCCACCGGCGCCGCGCCGCACATGGTGATGCCGGTGCGCTCGCGGTAGGCGAGCAGCCCGGCGGCGTCGAGCTTGCGGATGAACGGCAGCGTGCCGAAGTCCAGCCGCTTCACCGCGGCGGCCAGATCCTCGCCGGGCTCCCGCTTCACCTCGAAGCGGAAGTGCCCGCCGCGGTGCGTGAAGTCGGAGCTGGCCACCAGCACCGTGTCGGAGGACACGAGGGGCGCCAGCCGCTGCGCCGCCGCGGCGAGGCCCTGCTCGTCCAGCCGCCCCACCACCATGGGCACCACCCGCACGCTGGGTCGCACGCGCTTGATGAAGGGCATCTGCAGCTCCACCGAGTGCTCCCGGGCGTGGGCCTTGGCCAGCGACGTGAAGGCCGGGGCCTTGCGCAGCCGCGCGGCGGCCGGGTCCAGCCGCAGCAACCCGAAGGGGGTCTCGTAGTGCGTCACCGCGGGGATGGAGACCCCCTCGAAGCGGTGGTGGTGGCTCACGCCGAGCACCACCACGCGACGCACGCCGCGCTGCTTGCCGAGCAGCTTGTAGCCATAGGCTGCGGTCTGCCCGGAGAACCGGTAGCCGGCGTGCGGCGAGACGAGCCCCACCAGGCGCCCCCCCGGCGTCCCATCCGGCAGGGGCGGCAGGGTCGCCGCCACCAGGTAGCGGTCCAGCCGCGTCCCCAGGCGCTCGGCCGAGCGGGGATACCAGCTCCCGGCCTTTTTCATGCGGCGGATCTTCTTGGGCCCCTCGAAGCCGTCGTCACCCTCGCCGCCCGCGTTGCCCACGTCCTCGCGCGCGGGCGGGTCCTCCTTGCAGCCCGGAACGCCGCCGCACAGCAGACCGCAAACCAGCAGCCCCCAGAGCGCGGCCCTGCCGGCGTCCACGATCGAGATCGAGCTCAAGATCGAGCTCGAGCTCGAGGTGCAGCGACACATGCGCGTATTATACCCAGAACAACACGGTATCATGAAGGTTTTTCTGCCTGCATGGCCGCCCGGCGCCTACCCGGCGAGGTGATCCGAATCGTCCCGTTCGAGATCCACCACCTGCTCTCGCAGGCGCAGGTCGTCCGGGAGTGGATGGATGCGGTAGGCCGGTGTCCCAGCACCGGAGCGAGCGGCGAGAACGTCCCCCTCCCCGGCCACGTCATCTCCATCGCGCTCGGGCTGGAAGATCGGCGCGCGCCGGCGTCGCAGCGCGGCCGCCAGGCCGCCGCCTGCAACCGCCACCGCGGCCACCGCCGTGCCCAAGAATCCGCGGCGCGACAGCCACCCGCGCAACCGCTCCCAGCGCATGCGGGTCGCCGTCTTGCTCGCCGTCGTGGTGGTGCTCGCGCTCTCGTCGGTGCTCATTGCCAGACCCCCTCGATCTCCCGGTGGCAGTGGGCGCAGCGCGAGCCCTCCAGGTCCATGCCGCGGATGCGGTAGCCCACGCGCCGGATCACCACCCGACCGCAGCCGGGGCAGTAGGTGTGCTCGCCGTCGTTGCCCGGCAGGTTGCCCACGTACGGAAAGTACAACCCCTCCTCCCGCGCGATCTCGTAGGCGCGCTGCAGCGTGGACACCGGGGTCGGAGGCAGGTTCCGCAGCCGGTGCCGCGGAAAAAAGCGGCTGAAGTGCAGCGGCGTGTGCGCCCCAAGCTCCCGCTTGACGAAGCGGCTCAGGCTCCGGAGCTCGGCGGTGGAGTCGTTGTAGGTGGGGATCACCAGGTTCGTGATCTCGATCCACACGCCCTCCTCGCGGGCGGTCACCGCGCCGCGCAGCACGTGCTCGAGCTCGCCCCCGCTGTTTTTGCGAAAGGTCGCGGCCTTCATGGTCTTGATGTCCAGGTTGGACGCGTCCAGCACCCGGCACAGCTCACGCAGGGGGCCCCGGTTGATGTAGCCCGCGGTCACGATGGCGCTCTTGAGCCCCGCTGCCTGCGCCCGCCGGGCGGTCTCCCGGGTGTACTCGTAAAAGACGATGGGCTCGCTGTAGGTGCAGGCGATGGAGGCGCAGCGGCGCCGCCGCGCCGCCTGCACCAGCTCGGTGGGTGTGATGCCCATGGCCCCCCGGGTCAGGCTGCGGATCCGGATGGACTCGTCCCAGGGGTTGGCCTGGGAGATGCCGTGGTTCTGGCAATTGCGGCAGTGCAGGTTGCACCCCACCGTGGCCATGGACAGGATTCGCGTGCCCGGCAGCAGATGAAACAGCGGCTTTTTCTCCACCGGGTCGATGTGCAGCGCGCAGGGGCGCCCATAGGTGGAGGCGATCAGCCGGCCGTCCACGTTGATGCGCACCCGGCAATCCCCCGCGTGGTTCGGCGGAATCCGGCAGCCGCGGGGACAGAGCTGGCACTGCACGACCTTGCCATCGCTGCCGCCGCTGCCACCGCTGCCGCCGCGTGAACGTTCGAGCCGTCGCCCGGAAGGCCGCGCGGCCTCGGCCTGGCGACGCGGCTCCCGGGCGCCCCCCGGCGCACGCGTCGCCGCCGCGGTCCTCCCCGCGTGCCTTGCCACCGCGGCCCCCTCTGCGCGCCTCGCCGCCACGGTCCTCCCCGCGTGCCTTGCCACCGCGGCCCCCTCTGCGCGCCTCGCCGCCACGGTCCTCCCCGCGCTGCCACGCGACGGTTTCCGTCCCTGGGCGCTCATGGTCGCGCGTCTCCCTCTCCGGATGTAGGCCCCGCCGGGCGCCAGTGTCGCGCCGGATGATCCGACAGGCGCCCCGAGCGGAGCTGGCGCTGCAGGGTCCCCTGGTCCACGGGACGGATCTCACCGCTGGCCGACACGGGGGGCGTGGGCCGCGGGGGGTAGACGCCCCGCACCACGGCCGCCGCGCTGGTCACCAGCAACCCGGCCAAAAACACGACGAAGAGCTTGTCCCGCCGCGCCCGCCGGTCCGCCGACACCACGTCGACCCCGGTCTCGCCCGCGTTTCGCTCGTCTGTGCTCCTCTCGTCCACGTTTTGCTCGTCTGCGCTCCGTTCGTCCACTATCCGATCGTCCACACTCCTCATCGACGAGGCGTTTCTGGACGCGTGGCCCGGCTTTCTCCTTTGACTGCAAATTGAGTCAGCTTGCGGCCTCATTCCTGTCCACGACTTTAACCGATACTCCATCCGGGATGGATTGTGATAGCAGAAGCTCTTCACCCTTGTAGAAGCTTGCTGCTACCTCGAGCACGGTATTGCCTCTAATCGGCAGTGGATGCGCCACGAAAGCCAGCTGCAAGAGGCGCTTGTGCTCAACGTTGGCGTTCTCGCCTTGCATGGATGCAAGCGGTTTCTTGTCGCTTCGGATCGTTATCTCAAATCGATCTGGCATCGCCTCCTGTTCCTCCACTAGGAGACGGACAAATATCCCAAGGCGCATGGGGATCGATTTTCCGACCGGCCCATTTGCCTGGATGATGATGTCTCCCTGATAGATACCCATCAGCGAGACTTTGTTGCCCGTTTCGTGCCTGACGTCATCACAGACGATGAAATCAATTAGCTTCATTGGGCACCTCGGCGATCTGCTCGATTTTGGCTTCGATGAAGTCCGGCTCATCACGTTCGAGCTTGAAATGAGTGCCGAACTCGAATCCAGAGGAAGAGGCTTCCAGCATGACGGTTGCCGTGCATGGCACTTGGCTGATGGTATCTAGGACCACCGAACCGGCGGCCTTCAACACCGTTCCTGCCGACACCATTGGATCAAAATCTGCATCGGCAACATCGAGCAACCACGGAAACGTTCGGACCAACCGCAACAGCGAGAGCGATGCCGCCGAGATTACTCCACCCTTCCAGCGCGCAGTCGTGCGAGCTGGCAAACGGAGAGCACGTTCAAGATATGCATTGCTCACGCCGCTATTGCTTAGGTATTCGAGCATGGCGATAGCCGATTGGACCTTGCTCTCGCGAAGGGCAATCTCGATGCCTCCTTCTTCTGGTTCGTCATCCGACACGTACGACTCGCCACAGGATGGGCAGTCCACGGAGTAGGTGACGAAGGTAACCTCCGGGCCATACGGGACGGAGAGCTGCTTCGTGTGTGAGGTCCGCTGGGCGTCAGGTGACGCGCACACAGGACATGTAGTTTTCATTTTTTGCCTCCAGGTAGCTTCGTCAGAGCTAGAAACGGGAGGTTGCGATCATCTTCCTTGTCGTTTTTCTTAAATGATTTCAAAATCCATTTGCCCGTAGGGCCTCGATAGATGGCCATGTATCCGAACTTTTTGCCGGAGCGAAAATCGTAGGCATCTACCAGCATTGGGTTGTTAGGATCTGGGTTGTTTTTAAGAGGAGCTCGATTGATCGGCCTCGGAACCTGCAATCCGTTGTTGGTAATGAATTCAAGAAGATCCTTCTTTGTCGCCAGTCCGAAATCGTCGCGGGCCGTATCCATTGCTTCGGTCACTACTATGACTTCACCTGCCTCACCGCATGCCTTGATGAACAGGGCGAGACATTTTTCTGGATCATCGGCTGGCATTACACGATCCAATCCAACAACGGACAGATAATTATACGATGCAGATCGTAGGCTGGCAAGAGGGCAACGCTTCCCGTTCCGCAGACTGTGGGCCCATGTATTCCAAAACGCCAACTGATTGAAATCCTGAATCAAAGTGACCAAAAAGTGAGACAAGTGGGACAAAAATGGGCCCGGGTCACTGGCCGGCTAGATTTTCCAACCAATTGAAATGCGGAACCGCGGCGGAGTCTGGAGCGGGGAATCGGCGCACGATCGTGCCGCCCACTTCGTCGCTTGTACGGCTCCCCGCGAGAGGGTACACCCTGGGTACCCATGCGCTGGCTCGGACGATTGATGTTGAGGCTCCCCCCGGTACGGCGCGCCGTGCGCGACCGCGCCCCGCGGGGGCGCTTCCGCCCGGATCGACGGTTCCGCTGGGGCGTCTACCTGGTGGCGGCCGGGCTGATCACGGGGTGGCCGCTGGTGGCCCTGCTGGGAGGCGTGGCGCTGTACGCCGGGAGCTCGGACATCGTGCTGGTCGGCGGGCCGGTGTGCTACGCGGGCTCCTGGGTGATCTACGCGGCGGGCTTTTTGCTGGCCGGGATGGCGGCTCGGCGCTACGTGCTAGACACGAGCCGCTGGAGCCTGCGCCGGATCACCGAGGCCTTGCTCGGCGGCCGGGAGGCCGCGCTGCTCGCCCTGCCTCCGGCCGACCCCGCCGCCCCGCAGGCTCCCCTCCCCACGCCAACAGTGGAAGGGAGTGAGCCGGCGGCCGTCACAGGGGTCGGGCCGGCAGAGGCCACCGCGATGCGACAGGCAGAGGCCACCGCGATCGGAACCCTGGCGGCTGGCTCAGGGACCGACCATCCGGCGTGCGAGGATGCCCACCAGTAGAAACACCATGTCCAGCTCGAACCAACGCAGGATGCTGCGGTCCAGGAGCACGGAGATGGAGGCGGGGAACTCCTCGTCGGCCCCCCAGAGCACCAGGGTCACCGGGATGCCGGGGAACGGCTCGAAACACAGGGATTTATCTCCCAGATCCCGTGACGTTGCGCCCAGCTCGCGTCCCCGGGATTCGAATCCTTCCAGGTCCTCGGCGTAGCGCTCCAACACCGGGTGCACCTGCAGCTCGTGCGGCCCCCGGAAAAACGTCGCGCCGCCGGGCAGCTCTTTCTCGCTCACCTCCTGGCCGCTGGGGCCGCCCCCGGCCGGCGCCATCAGGTAGCGCAGAAGGAGAATCTGGAAGTCCTGCTCGAGGGGGCGCGCGGGATCCGGAGCGATCTCCTCGATTCGTTCGGCGCGGGGGTCCACGCGGTAGCGCGCGTTGAGAAACGGCACCACCCAGGTGCCCCCCCCGTCGTCGGTGCTGACGCCCCCCTGCTCGGCGAGCTGCTCGCTTGGCCTCGAGCGGAGGTCCTTCCAATGTAGCGGGTTCGGGGCCGCGCAGCCCATGCTCACCTCCGTGCGTCGACTCTTCGCGCGCATCGCTCGCGTTGCTCGCGTTGCTCGCGTTGCTCGATTTGCTCGCCTTGCTCGATTTGCGCCAGTTGCGCCAGTTGGACGATATGCACGACGCCCGGGGATGGGGCAACCCCCGAGGGTGGGGCCCTCCCCCACCCCCTGGGAGCCA
>CAYFWA010000431.1:0-6277 GCA_964346625.1 uncultured Myxococcales bacterium | reverse complement strand
CCCCGCGGGGGCGCCGAGCCGGGGCGGGATACGGAGCTCACGGACCGGGACCAGCTCGTGATCATCGCCTACGAGCGGCCCGTGCTCGAGCACCACCTGCTGCCCCCCGGGGCCTGACGGATCGGCGGCCTGAGCGATCAGGTTATTTTGACCCGCTCCCTAACCCCGCGGAGCCGGGACCTTTGGTTCCGACTCCGCCGGGTTAGGGCTCGATGAACTCCCGCAAGGCCGCGCAGCGCGGATCGCTGCGCAGCTTGGCCAGGGCGCGCGCCTCGAGCTGCCGGATGCGTTCGCGGGTCAAGCCGTAGTCGCGGCCGATCTGCTCCAGGGTCTGCGGCTCGGCGCCGTCCAGCCCGAACCGCTGACGCAGGATGCGCTCCTCGCGGGGCGACAGCAGCGACAGGGCCGCGCGCGTGTCGCCCGACAGGCACTGCTCGAAGGTGGAGGACGCGGGGTCGGCGGCAGCCGGGTCCTGGATGATCTCCCGAAGGGCGGTGTCTCCCTCATCGCCCACGGGCGTGTCCAGCGAGAGGGGCTCGGACAGGAGCCGCCACACGGCGCGCAGACGATCGTGAGGCGGGCCCAGGTGCTCCTCGAGCTCATCGTCGCTCGGCTCGCGGCCCAGGCGCGCCATGAGCGAGGCGGCCTCGCGCTGGCGTTGGCGCATGGCCTCGATGATGTGGATGGGCAGCCGGATGGTGCGACCCTGCTCCGCGATGGCCCGGGAGATGGACTGGCGGATCCACCAGGTGGCGTAGGTGGAGAACTTGAAGCCGCGGCGGTGGTCGAACTTCTCGACGGCCTTCATCAGGCCGATGTTGCCCTCCTGGATCAGATCCAGCAGCGACAGGCCATGGTTCACGTAGCGCTTGGCCACCGAGATCACCAACCGCAGGTTGGCCTCCACCAGCTCGGCGCGCGCCAGAGCTGCGTCGTGGCGCACCTCCTCCAGCGCGTTCCACAGGTGCCAGATCTGCTGACGGGTGGCGCTGCACTCCTTTTCCACCTGGCGAATGCGGCTGCGCTCGCGTCGGACCCGCCGGCGCAGAACCGCGAGCTCCTCGGGCGCCATCCCCAGCCGGGCGCGTAGCTGGGCCGCGCTGACCACGCCTCGCTGAAGCTGCCGGGCAGTGCTCTCCACCTCGCGGGGGGTGAGGCCGGACTGGGCCTCCACCGCGGCCAGCGCGCCGTCGGCCTGGGCGAGTCGCTTGACCCAGTCGTGAAGCCGGCTGAGGCGGGCCGCGAGGTCCTGCTCCGTGACCGGTCGCCGGTTGCTCCGGCGGCCGGGGCCGGGTGCCAGCTCCAGCAGGAGCCGCCGGGTGGCCAGCAGCCCCGCCTCGATGCGCTGGGCGAGGTGCACCTCGCCCTCGCGGGTGAGCAGGGCGATGTTGCCTGCCCGGTGCAGGTAGGCCCGCACGGGATCGGTGGTGCGTCGGTCCACCGGCGCCGCGCTGATGGTGTGCTCCGTAACGATGTCTCGCTCCTAGCGGGCCGGGCGCCTCGGCGGCCTCGGTGCTTCGAAATTATTCTTGCACGAGCCCTCAGACCCGAATCGCTGCCTCGGGCTCCCGGAGACGAAACCGGCGAAGCGCGTCGACGCGGGTGGGGGCGCTGTCCGTGCCGCAGGGGCCGAACCATGACGGCCGGGGAGCACCCCTCGGTCCGTGGCCCGGCCCAGACAAGAACCCCTAGTACGAAGCCCGGCCAGGGTCAAGCACCGCGTGCGCCAGGGCGCAGAAATCCTACGCAAACCGTGCGGAAGACGAGCCTGGCGGTGTGCTCCGGCGATCGCGGTTTCTCAGGGAGCGTCGAGCCGCAGGAAGGTGCCCATCAGACGGAAGTCGGGGCTCTCCCCTTCGGACCAACACAGGAAGTAGACGTCCTCGTGGACGTGGGTGATGGCGGTTCCCGAGATGGAGTAGACCCACTGGGGGGTGACGGTGCGCGCCGTGCCCAGCGAAAAGACACTGCCGTCGTAGCCGAAACGCTGTGCCCGAAGCTCGGCGTATGGCCCGCTGGTGGTCTCCAGCCAGGCCACGGCCCCGCCGCCGGGCGCGGGGGCCACCGAGGGCGCGAAGCCGCCCTGGCTCCCGGTGTCGAAGGGGAACCCCGCCCCCGCGGCGAAGTCGGCGCCGCCGGTGATCCTGACCTGGCCCGAGGCGGCCTCGGCCAGGGCGAGGTAGACCGCGCCGTCGGGCCCCACCGCCAGGTGCGCGCCCCCGCCATGGACCGAGTCGAGGGCCGGCACCGGCGGGGCGGGATCCGGGTGGGTGGCGCCGGGGGCGAAGGCGGTGTGGAGCACCTGGTCCTCGTAGTCCGGGGGCAGGGCGTGGTGATAGGCCAGATACAGCGTGCCGTCGGCGGCCGCCGCCAGCGTGGGGTAGGTCTGCGAGGCGGTGGACGCAAAGGAGGCGTCGAGGGTGGGGGCGGCAGGGGCGCCCTGGTGGTCGAGGCGCTGCACGAAGACCTGGAACCCGCTGGCGTCGTCCACCGCCCGGGCCCCGGCCACGGCGAAGCCGTCGGGCCGCGCGGCCACGCTCGGCAGCCAGGTGTTGCCCGCCACGGGGGTCCCCCCCCGGGTGGTGCGCACCATGGCGTCAGTGGCCATGATCGCCGAGCCGTCGCGGGTGAAGCTGCGCACCAGAAGCTGCATGTTGTTGGGGAAGGCGCCGGTGTCGGTCTGCCAGGCCACATACACCCGGTCTTGTCGCAGCGCCAGGGTCGGGTCGTTTTCGTTGAAGTCGGTGGTGTTGATGGAAAACGGCAGCAGCCGGTGCGTGCCGTCGCACTCCAGCCGCGTGCCGTACACGTCGAAGCCCCCGGCCGCGTCCGGGCGGTTGTAGACCACCCACACCGCCTCCCCGTCGAAGGCCACCGCGGCGTGGATCTGCGTGTCCGGCCCGTCGGGATCGATCTCGAAGACCTGCCCGGTCAAAAGCTCCGTGGCGCACGGTGAGTTCGACACCGAGCCATCCCCCCCATCCGCCCCGCCGCCATCGAGCTCGGCGTCCACCCCACCGCCATCCTGTCCCGGACCCGAGTCGTCCCCGCAGCCGCCACCCCCCGCCAACCCCATCACCAACGCCATCACTCGAATCCCTGCCCAATGACCAAGCGCCTCGTCCCTTGTGAGCATCATGACCCCGAGCGTACCACAACCACCCAAGCAGGGAAGAAGGGGACGGTGTTCGAAGATTCGAAGATGTCGTGGAAGAAGGGGACGGTGTTCGAAGATTCGAAGATGTCGTTACAATTGGAGCAGGGAAGAAGGGGACGAAGAAGGGGACGGTGTTCGAAGATTCGAAGATGTCGTTACAATTGATACAATTGGCCGGCCGAAACCCGACGGATTGAAAACGCCGGTGGCACATAATCAACTGAATTAACTCAGCTAGTTGATGTGCCAGCGCGTGGGTGGGTGGCGAGGAAATGTAAACCAGACTTCGAATCTTCGAACACCGTCCCCCTCTTGACCGGGCAGTGGCGAGGCGAGAGGATGGAAGGACCATGTACGTGATCGACGATATTGGAGATGTCTTACGAGGATGTCTGGCAAGAGCGCGGTGGTCGCCGTCGACCCCGATCCGCCGTGTGTTTTATTCGCTGCTCGGGGTGGCGCTGCTCGGGGGGGCGGGCTGCGGCGACGATTCGGCAGACGGGGCGTACGACGCCGGGCTCGGGAGGGACGCGGGCGCCGGGCTGGACGCGGGCGCCACGGCCGACGCGAGCGTGGGCGCCGGGCCCGACGCGGGTGACGCGCCACCTGCGCGGTGGCTGGAGCTCGAGGGGGTGATCAACGCTCGCGACGTGGGGGGCTACGCCGCGGCGGGCCAGGCCCAGGTGCACTGGCGGCGCCTGCTGCGGGGCGGCGAGCTGTCGGGCCTCACCGCGGACGGCTGCGCTGCCTTCGAGGAGCTGGGGGTGGCCACCGTGGTGGACCTGCGCAGCGAGGCGGCTCAGGCCGCCGCGCCGGCGCCGACCTGCGTCAGCGCGGGCGCGGACGTGGTGTCGGTGCCCATGCCCAAGCTGCTGCCCGCCTCCGAGGACAACTACCTGCGGCTCATGAGCGAGACCGAGGCCGAGGTGCGGCTGCTGTTCGAGACCCTCGGCCAGGCCGGCGCCGACCCGGTGTACGTGCACTGCGTCATCGGTCGCGACCGGGCCAGCTACGCGGTGGCCGTGCTGCTGCTCGCCCTCGGCGCCGACCGCGCCGCCGTGCTCGCCGACTACCGGCTGTCCAACGACGCGGGCATCACCGTGCAGGACGCCCACCTGGAGGCCACGCTCGACGCCATCGACACCGCCGGCGGCATCGAGGCGTGGCTCGATGGCCTCGGCGTGAGCCAGAGCGCCCGCGACGCACTGCGTGGCTGGGCGCTGCCGTAGCCTCTTTTGGGGTGATCCCCTTGACCCGCGGGGGCACGAAGATCGCGTCCTGGGAATATTTCCGTTATAAAAGCTCGTGCAAGAATAATCTCGAAGCACCGAGGCCGCCGAGGCGCCCGGCCCGCAAGGAGCGAGAAGAGCGAATACAATGACGTATTCAACCGACGAGCGACGCAGCGGGCCGGAAGGAATCGGAGGCCGAATGCCGAAGGTATTGTTGCACGAGCCCTGAATCGTTTCGATGCGAGCCCTGGTATCCAGCGAGCGCCTGGTCACGCCCGAGGGGGTGGGGCCGGGGGTGGTGCACCTCGAGGGCGACCGGATCGCGGCCGTGGGGCCGGAGCTGGCGCCGCCCGAGGGCGAGTACGTGGAGATCGACGCCGGCGACCTGGTGGTGATGCCGGGGGGCGTGGACGTGCACACCCACCTGGAGATGACGGTGATGGGGGTGCGCACCGCCGACGACTGGGCCTCGGGCAGCCGGGCGGCGCTTCACGGCGGCACCACCACGGTGGTGGACTTCGCCGAGCCGGGGCCCGACGGCACCCTGCTGAGCGGCCTGGCGGCCGCCGAGGCCCTGCTGGCCGGGCCGTCGGTGGTGGACGCCGGGCTGCACATGACCGTCACCGACGCCTCCGACGCCCGGCTCGCGGAGCTGACCGAGGTGGTGGCCCGCGGGCAGACCACCTTCAAGGTCTACACCGCCTACCCGACCCTGATGCTCGATCCGCAGGGGCTCGCGCGGGTGCTAGGCCGGGCCGCCGTCCTGGGCGCGCGGGTCTGGGTGCACTGCGAGCAGGAGTCCGACATCGCGCCGCGTATCGTGGCGGCGCGGGCGTCGGGGGCCCTCCGCGCGCGGCAGCACGCCCGGGCGCGCCCCCCCGAGACCGAGGTGGCCGCCGTGGAGGCGGTGCTCGCGGCGGCCGAGCGCGCCGGCGCGGCGGTGCACCTGGCCCACCTGTCCACCGCCGGGGCGGTGGAGCGCGTGGCCACGGCCAAAGGGCGCGGGCTCGACGTCACCGCCGAGACCTGCCCGCACTACCTGTGGCTCGAGGAGCACCGCTTGGGCTGGCCCCCGCCCGCCGGGCTGTGTCACATCTGCGCCCCACCCCTGCGCACGGCAGGGCACCTGCACGCGCTTTGGCGCGGCCTGGCCGACGGCGTGATCGACGCGGTGGCCACCGACCACTGCCCCTTTCCCTGGCACGGCGGCAAGTCGCGCGGACTGGTGGCCTCCCCGGAGGGCGCCGCCCCGGGCGCGGCTCCGATACTTGCGGAGGACGGTACCTTTGTGGGGTCAAGTAAAACCGAGAGCACGAAAAACGGCGATCCAGCGGCTTTCCCTGCAGCGGCGCGAAGCGCGATGATTGGGGGTGAGCCCCGAAAAACCGCGCTTTTTCGAGGCGAGGGGGGGTGGGACATCCCCCCTGAATTTGTCCGTGAAGACTTTACGCGGGTGCCGGGCGGGCTGCCCGGGGTGGAGACCCGGCTGCCGCTGGTCTACGCCGGGGGCGTGGCCACCGGGCGCTTCGACCTCGCGCGCTTCGTCTCGCTGGTGGCCAGCGGCCCGGCCCGCCTCGCCGGGCTCTATCCGCAAAAGGGGGCGCTGGTGGCCGGCGCCGACGCGGACCTCGTGCTGTTCGACCCCGACGGGGGCACGAGCCTCGACGTCGAGGACCTGCACATGAACGTGGATCACAGCCCCTACCAGGGGCTGCGAGCCCAGGGACAGGTGGTGGCGGTGATCAAGGGCGGCGAGCTGGTGGTGGCCGATGGGCAGTGGCGCGACGAGCCGCCCCCCGGCCGCCTGCTGCGGCGGGCCACCGTGTCCGAGCAGGCGAGACGGGGAAAAGCGGGAAAAAGCGGGCTGAGGAGAGCTGAGGAGAGCTGA
>CAYFWA010000430.1:0-6289 GCA_964346625.1 uncultured Myxococcales bacterium | reverse complement strand
GATCACCAGGTAGCCCACCTCGCGGCCCAGGCGCTGGGCGTAGCGCGACACCTGCTCCAGACCGCGCTCCAGGGCCTTGTGGGCGCGGGCCAGCTTCAGCTCGATGACGTCGCGGCGGCCCCCGAAGTCCACCACGAGGTCCGCGCGCCCCGTGCCCACCGCGAGCTCGCGGTGCACGCGGCCGCCGCTGTTCACGATGCGCTGCAGGTACGCCATGAACGACAGGTGCGGCGCCGCCTCCTGGTAGGGCATCCCCCGCAGCAGCACCTCGCCGTGCTCGCGCCAGAACTCCACGAACCCCTCGATGAGCCGGGGCATGTCCAGCGTCCCGTCGGGTGAGACGTACCAGGCCGGGTCCAGCGGGATCGCCGTCTGCGTCTGGTGGGTGAGCACCCGCGGCACGATCTCCTGGTAGATCGGGTTGGCGATCCGGCGCAGCCCTTCTTGCACGGTGACCAGCCCGAGGTCGCGGACATAACGGAAGTCGTCGTCGTAGGTTGCGTCCACGGGCAGGCTGCCCACCAGGATCGGCTCCACCACCCGCCGCACCCGCTCCTCGCCCAGCTTGTCCACCAGGCTGTCCAGGTGCGTGTCCCGCCGCTCGACGAGGATCTCGCAGGCCTCGAGCACCGGCTCGCGCTCCACCGGCTGGCTACGGTCGGGCACCAGCGCGTCGTAGCGCGTGGTGAGCTGGGCGGCCAGGGCGTTGGCGAGCCAGGGCTGCCCCTGGCTCTGGTGGAAGATCTCGGCCTGGGCCTCCTCGCTGAAGGCCTGGCCCGTCTCCGCGGTGTGCTGCCCGAGCAGCTCGGAGACCTCCTGGGCGGTGAAGTTGCGCAGCGGGAGGGACTCCGTCTTGATGTTGAACGGGCTCGCCGTGCCGCGGCTGTCGCCGTCGGGCCGCACCTGCAGCTTGTAGTCGCGCAGGTCCCGCAGCCCGCACAGCGCCACGGACTGCGGGAACGGCGCCGGCCGGGAGTTGTGTCCGTCGCGAAGCTGGCGCAGCACCGAGACGAGCACCGGGGGCGGCAGCGAGTCCACCTCGTCGAGCAGCAGCACCAGCGGCCGGTCGAGCTGCGCGGACCAGGCCGAAAGAAATGCTCGCAGGGCCAAATGCGGCTTGCGGGTGTAGGCAGGATCCAACGAAGGTTGATGCTCTGCCGCGAGTCGCTCCAGCGCACAGTCCACGACATGCTCCACCATCTGCGGCAGCATCCGGTCCACGTCCGGCTCGGTGAAGCTCTCGAGCGAAACCACCAGGGCCACGTGCTCGCCCCCGGCGTTCAGCTCGGTGGCCAGGCCCTTGAGCAGCGTGGTCTTGCCGGTCTGGCGCGGCGCGTGGATCACGAAGTAGGCCTCCGCATCGATCAGCGAATGCACCTGCGCCAGCCGCCGGCCGGCGGGCAGCATGTAGTGCTTGTCGGGCAGGCAGGGGCCCGCCGTGTTGAAGAACCGTGCCATGGTGTCGCTCTTCCTCGCGGGAAGGTAGCCAGCGGGCTCGAAGGCCGTCAAGGGCTCCAACACATTATCGGTGGTTCTGACTCGAGTTTCGCCCTTCTGTCTGCTGCTCGCTTGCGAAGCGGAGGAAGGTGATCGGCTCCTGGAAGCCGCCGTAGACCTCCTTGAGCACGGCGGTGATCTCGCCCACGGTGGCGTAGGCCTTCACCGCGGCGATGGTGGGGTCCATGACGTTGTCGCCCCGCTCGGCGGCGGCCCGCAGCTCCGCCAGGGTCTGCTTGACGCGGCCCGCGTCGCGCGAGGCCCGGAACGCGCCGAGCCGCTCGAGCTGCTTGGCGGCGTCCTGCTCCCGGTAGGGGTGAAACTCCACCTCGCCCGCGGCACCGCCGCCGGCCTCCCGCTCGTCGCGAAAGCGGTTCACGCCGACCTTGGGGATGGTGCCGTCCTGCAGGCCCTTGTCGAACTCGTAGGCCTGGCGCGCCACCGCGGCCTGGATGCGACCCTCGGCGATGGCCTGCACGATGCCGCCCTGGGCCTCCACCTCGGCCATGGTCTGGCGGATCTTGTCCTCCATCTGGTTGGTGAGGGTCTCCACGTAGTACGAGCCCCCCAGCGGGTCCACGGTGTCGCACAGCCCCATCTCGTGCATGAGGATCTGCATGGTGCGCAGCGAGATGCGCGCCGCCTTTTCCGTGGGGATGGTGTAGGCCTCGTCGTAGGAGCAAAGCGCCATGGTCTGGGTGCCCGAAAGCGCGCTGATGAGGGCATAGTAGGCCGAGCGGGCGATGTTGTTTTCCGGCTCCTCGATGGTGAGCCCGCCGCCGCCCCCGCCGGCGATCATGCGCAGCCAGCCCGAGCGCGGGTTCTGGGCGCCGTAGTCCTCGGTGACGATGCGGGCCCACAGCCGGCGCCCCGCGCGGAACTTGGCGATCTGCTCGAAGAAGTTGCCGAAGATGTCGAAGTTGAAAGACAGCCGCCCGGCGAACTCGTCGATGCTCACCCCCCGCTCCAGAGTGTGATCGATGTAGGCCTTGGCGATGCAAAAGGCGTAGGCCATCTCCTGCACCGGGTTGGCCCCGGCCTCGCGGATGTGGTAGCCGCACACGCTCACCGGGCTGTATTTGGGCATGTGCTCGGCGCACCACTGGATGGTGTCGCCCACCAGCTTCACCGAGGGCTCCACCGGGTAGATCCAGGTGGAGCGGGCCACGAACTCCTTGAGGATGTCGTTTTGGGCCGTGCCTCGCAGCTTGGTGAGGTCGTAGCCCCGCTTGTCGGCCAGGGCCGCGTACATGGCGATGAGGGTGCTGGCCGCGCCGTTGATGGTGAGCGACACCGTGATGCGGTCGAGATCGATGCCCTCGAAGGCCAGCTCCATGTCCGCCAGGCTGTCCACCGCCATGCCCACCCGGCCCACCTCGCCGGCGGCCATGGGGTCGTCGGAGTCCAGCCCGATCTGGGTGGGCAGATCGAAGGCCACGTTCAGCCCGGTATTGCCCGTCTCGATGAGGAACTTGAACCGCTTTCGGGTCTCCTCGGCGGTGCCAAAACCCGAGTACTGCCGCATGGTCCACGGCCGGCTGCGGTACATGGTGGGGTGGATGCCCCGGGTGAAGGGAAACTCCCCGGGGAGGCCCACGCCCTGGTGGCCCCCCGAGGCCTCCACGTCATCGGCCGTGTAGACCGTCTTGACCGCGATGCCCGACTCCAGCACCACCTCCGAGACGGCCGGCTTTTTCGACTGCTTCGCCTGCTTGCTCATCTTCGCTGCTCCCTGGGTCGGCCTCAGCCGACCCCGCCCGCGGCCGGCGCCACCCGCGGCGGCGCCCAGCTACCGCGTCAGGTCCCTGTCACACGTCCTGGCCGGACACCGCGGGGCGGCGCGATCACGCCCGCCCCGTCTCCGCGCGCCCGAATCCTTCCCTCCCTCGCTCACGCCTGGCGGGCCCCGCCCCGCAGGGCGCCGTCGAGAAAGGCGACGATCTCCGCGAAGGGGGTGCCCGTGGGAAAGACCCCGTCCACGCCCAGCGCTTCGAGGGCGGGTCGGTCCTCGGCGGGGATGTTGCCCCCCACGATCCACAGCACGTTGCCGAGGCCCTGCTCGGCCCGCAGGGCCTGCATCTTCTCGCAAAGGGGCCGGTGCGAGCCCGACAGGATGGAAAGCCCGATGCAGTCGGCCTGCTCGCGCTTGGCCGTTTCCAGGATCGCCTCCACCGACTGCCGCAACCCCGTGTAGCTCACCCGGTAGCCCGCGTCCCGCAGGGCCTGGGCCACCACCTTCACACCCCGGTCGTGGCCGTCGAGCCCCGGCTTGGCCAGCAGGATCCGGGGGACGTTCGCCGCCGCGTCATGCGTCTCGCTCATCTGCTCCCTCCGTCTGCGGATCTCTTTGTCGTCTGCAGGTTTCTTTCGTCTGTACCGTGCGTGTGCCCGCCGTCTCCCCGACGCGCGGCCAGCGGCGGTTTTCCCGCTCAGGTCCCGAGCTCCCGGGCGATGATCAGCTTCATCATCTCCGAGGTGCCGCCGCCGATGAGGGTGAACCGGATGTCGCGCAGGTAGCGCTGAATCGGGTACTCCATGGCGTAGCCGTAGGCCGCCATCACCCGCGCGGCCTGCTCGCAGACCCGCGCCGCCGCCTCGGAGGCGAAGTACTTGGCGATGGCCGCTTCCCGGGTGCGCGGCAGGTCCTGCTCGCTGCGCCAGGCGGCGTGGTAGACCAGGTGGCGGGCCGCCTCCAGCTCGGTGTCCATGTCGGCGAACTTGAACCGGATGGCCTGGAACTTGGAGATGGGCCGGCCGAACTGCACCCGCTGGCGGGCATACTCGAGGGAATCCCCCAGCGCCGCCCGGGCGCAGCCCAGGGCCAGCGCGCCGGTGATGATCCGGATCTCGTCGAGGATCTCGCGCAGGTACTGCATGCCCTGGCCCGGCTCGCCCAGGGCCGCCTTTGGCCCCACCTGGCAGTCCTCGAGGGCCACCTCCGAGGTGATGGAGGCGCGCACGCCCATTTTGCGGATGGACCGGCCCACGGTGAGCCCGGGGGTTTCGCGCTCCACCAAAAAGATGCCCAGGTTGTTTTTCTTTTCGTCCGAGACCCGGGCGAACACCGTGAAGAAGTCCGCCACCGGGGCCGAGGTGATCCACATCTTCTGGCCGTTGAGCCGCCAGCCGTCGCCGGCGGGCTCCGCCCGGGTGCGCAGCCCGCCCAGGTCCGAGCCCGCGTCGGGCTCGGTCATGCAGATGGTGCCCACCTTCTCGCCCCGCAGCGCCGGCCCCAGCAGCCGCGCGCGCTGATCCGCGTCGCCGAAGCGCTGCACGAAGTAGGTACCCATCAGCGACTGCATGGTGCAGGCGGCGGCCAGAGACAGGCTGCCGCGCGCCAGCTCCTCCACCGCCAGACAGGCGGCGGTGACCCCGGCGGCGGCCCCGCCGTCGGCCTCGGGGTAGCGCATGCCGAAAAACCCGAGCTGGCCCACCTGCTCGAACAGCTCCCGGGGGAAGACCTCGGCCTCGTCGATGGCCTCGGCCTGTGGTCGGATCCGCTCGTCGCAAAAGCGCGCGAAGGTCTCCCGGATGGCGATCTGCTCGTCGGTCAGCGAAAAGTCCATGGGCTCCCCTTTCGCCCGCGCGGCACACCGTCAGGCCCCCGGGCCCCCCGGGGCCCGGGGGCCGGGGCCCGGGGCCCGGGGCCCGGGGCCCGCGCCAGGCTGCGAGCCCGAGGCTATGCGATCCGCCAAATCGATGCAATGGAACCGCGCGGATCCGCAGGATCGCTCACCGAGCCAGGGCCGAGGACTCCCGCAGCCAGGCCTCGTTGCGGCGCAGCGCCTGCTCGGTGGCCCGCCGGCCGGTGATGTCCACGAAGGTGGCCACCACGCCGGAGTACTGCTTGGGCCCGATCTGGTAGGGCACCGCCCGCATGAGCACCCAGCGGTCGTCGCCCACCGCCAGCTCCCGCTCCCGGGCCTCGGCGGTGCGCTGGACCTCGGCGAGCCAGCCCTGCAGCCTGGCGGAAGGTCAGCTCCCGTACCGGGCGGCCGACGTCGCGCGGGCTCAACTCGAAGATCCCCTCGAGGCCGGTGGTGTGCTTGCGCAGCTCCAGGTTCTCGTCGAGAAACAGCGTCCCGATGCGCGTGGAGGACAGCAGGTTCTCGATGTCGTTGTTCAGCTCGGTGAGCGCGAGGATCTTGTGGTAGGGCTCCGTGTTGACCGTGTGCAGCTCCTCGTTGACCGACTGCAGCTCCTCGTCCCACGTGCCCGGAATTGCTCGCCAGGGGCCACAGCTCACACTCCAAGCACCTGGAATTTCAAGTGGCGGGCGGCCTGGGCCTGCCGGATGTCGAAGGTCAGCAGCCGGACGCTCTGGGGCCCGAGGCGGGCGGCCGCGCCCAGGTGCAGCGCGTCGAGGCTGCGCACCCCGGTCATCTCGGCGATGTCGGCCGCCAGGCGGCAGGTGACCTCGTCGAGCTCCACCACGGCCATGCGGCGCCAGTCCTGCTCGAACAGGCGCCGGGTGGGCCCCCGATCCCCGGGCTTCAACAATCGATCGAGGTTGCGTCGCGTCTCCACGTAGGTGTGCCGGCCCGTGAGCCACTGCGGGTCACCCAGCAGGTAGGCCTCGGCGGCCGGGCTGTCGGGCTCGTCGACGTAGCGCTTGAGCAGGGCGCTGGTGTCCACATACAGCGCCATCAGCGCCCGGCTCCCCTACCGGCGCAATCCGCGCTCGGGTCCACCCACCGCCTCATCCGCCTCATCCGCCTCATCCGCCCCATCCGCCTCATCCGCGCTCGGGTCCACCCCCGGCGCAATCCGCGCTCGGGTCCACCCCCGGCGC
>CAYFWA010000429.1:4546-6294 GCA_964346625.1 uncultured Myxococcales bacterium | reverse complement strand
GTGGACCCAGGAGCAGTGCTCCCGGATGTTGGCCATGTCGAAGAAGTACTGGTTGATGCCCCCCTCGCGCAGGGTGTCGCGAAACAGCGGCTCGTGGGTGCGCGGGGTGCAGGCGGCCACCACCACGCGGTTGAGCCCCTTGTCCCGGATGGTGTTGGAGATCTGCTGCGCGGCGTCCGTGGAGCAGATGAACAGGCCCTCCTCGGCGTGGGCCACGTGGGGCAACGTCAGGGAGTAGTCCACCAGGTCGGGGATGTTGACCACCCGCCCGATGTTGGCGCCACAGTGACAGGCGAACACGCCCACCCGGGGCTCCTCCTGCCCCACGTCACGCTCCGGCGGGTAGACCCGCTCCCGCGCCAGCTTGCCCCGCCGGGACCGCAGCAGCGCGCCGGTCAGGGCGTTGGCGCCGCTGGCCCCCATCACCGACTCGGGGATGTCCACCGGGCCGCGGAAGGCGCCGCTGACGAACACCCCGGGGCGGGTGGACTCGATGGGGTTTTCGGGGTCGGTTTTGCAGAAGCGGTGCTCGGTGAGCTCTACGCCGAACTTCTCGGCCAGATCCTCCACGCTGCGGGGCGGCGCCAGCCCCACGCCCAGCACCACCAGGTCGAACTCGCGCTCCTGCACCCCCTCGCCGTCGGTGGCGTAGCGGATGGTGACGTTCTTGGTCTCCGGATCCTCCCGGCCGATCTCCACGTAGCTGCGGATGAACTCCACGTCGGGTAAATTGGCGGCCCGCTGGTAGAAGCGCTCGAAGTCCTTGCCGTGAGACCGGATGTCGTTGTGGAAGATGGTGGCCTCGGCGTCGGCGTGGTGGTCCTTGGCCAGGATCACCTGCTTTTGAATGTAGGAGCAGCACACCGCCGAGCAGTAGCTGTGGCCCCCCTCGAGCACCTGGCGCGAGCCCACGCAGTGGATCCAGGCGATGCGGTGGGGGTGCTGCTTGTCCGAGGGGCGCAGGATCTCCCCCTCGTGGGGCCCGGTGGCGCACAGCAGGCGCTCGAAGTCGAGGCTGGTGACCACGTTGTCGAGGATCCCGTAGCCGTAGTCGTGGCGCAGGCGGGGATCGTACACGTCATAGCCCGGGGACAAGACGATGGCCCCCACCTTGATCTGCATCCGCTGGGGCTGCTGGTGCAGGTCGATGGCGTTGGTCTTGCACACCCCCACGCAGATGGAGCACTTCTTGTCCTTGAGGTACAGACACCGATCATCGATGTACGGCACCAGCGGCACCGCCTGGGAGAAGTAGATGTGGACGGCCTTGTTCGAGGACAGATCCTGGTTGAAGGGATCCGGCACCTCCACCGGGCAGTACTCCACGCAGGTGGTGCAGCCGGTGCACTTGGACTCCTCGATGTAGCGCGGCTTCCTGGTCAGCGAGATGGTGAAGTCGCCGGCCTCCCCTTCCACCTGGTCCACCTCGGTGTAGGTGAGGATCTCGATGTTGGGGTGCCGGTCGCACTCGATGAACTTGGGCGACTCGATACACATCGAGCAGTCGTTGGTGGGAAAGGTCTTGTCGAGCTGGGCCATCTTGCCGCCGATGGTGGGGGCCCGCTCCACCAGGAAGACGCGGTAGCCCGAGGTGGCGAGATCCAGGGCGGCCTGGATGCCGCTGATCCCGCCGCCGAGGACCATGACGTCGCCGAGGTTGTCATCGGCGCGGTTGTCATCGGCGCGGTTGTCGTCGGCGCGGTTGTCGTCGGCGCGGTTGTCGTCGGCGCGGTTGTCGTCGGCGCGGT
>CAYFWA010000429.1:0-4446 GCA_964346625.1 uncultured Myxococcales bacterium | reverse complement strand
TCGGCGCGGTTGTCGTCGGCGCGGTTGTCGTCGGCGCGGTTGTCGTCGGCGCGGTTGTCAACCCGTTCGTTTTCCAATGCCCGTCATCCTTGATCCGGCTCTCGGCTCGGGAGCCGCGTTGTCGCCCTGTTCGCCCTGTTCGCCCTGCGGGAAGGGCGCGGCGGGTCGCCGTGCCCCTCAGGTCACCTCGTCGAGGATCTCGGTGATGTCCTTGATCACCAGGGCGTCCGCCTCGTCCTCCACGTCCAGCCGGCTCTCCTCGAAGTTGGTGATGCAGTAGGGGCAGGCGGTGGCCAGCACCTGGGCGCCCGCCGCCTCGGCCTGCTGGAACCGCAAATCGGAGAAGCGCTCCTTCTTGGGAGTGTCCATCCAGATCCGGCCGCCCCCGCCGCCGCAGCAGAGGCTGGCCTGATGGTGATCCGTCATCTCCACCAGCTCCAGCCCCGGTACGCGACGCAGCAGCTCCCGGGGGGCGTCGTAGATGCCGTTGTGGCGCCCCAGGTAGCAGGGGTCGTGGTAGGTCACGCGTACACGTTCAGGGGGGCTGTCCCAGCCCCCCTCGCCCCGAAAAAGCGCGGTTTTTCGGGGCTCACTCCCAATCACCGCGTTTCGCGCCGCTGCAGGGTCGGACCCTGACTCACTGCTGGATGGGCTCTCGGCCCCGCGTGATCCCTCAACGGTTACGGGCATCCGCCGGGCGTGCTCCCCGGGCAGCGCCAGCCGGCCGTCGGCCACCAGCTCCGCCAGCAGCTCGGTGATGTGCACCACCTCGAAGTGCACCATGAGCTCGGGGTACTCGTTTTTGAACGTATGGTAACAGTGCGGCGAGGAGACCAGGATTCGCTTCACGCCGTGATCCACGAAGGTCTTGATGTTGTCTCGCGCCAGGCTCCGAAAAAGCGCCTCGTCGCCGGTCTTGCGGATGGACTCGCCGCAGCAGCTCTCCTGGCTGCCCAGGATGCCGAACTCCACCCCGGCCTTTTGCAGGAGGTTGGCGGTGGCCACCGCCACCTTCTTCAGCCGGGGGTCGTAGCTGAGGTAGCAGCCCACGAAGTACAAAAGCTCCATCCCCTCGGCGAAGGCCTCCACCCCCCGCCCTGCGGTCCAGGCGGCTCGGTCCTCCCGGTCGTAGTTCAGGGGGTTGCCCTCGTTGGCCAGGCTGCCCCGGGCGCCGCGCACCGGGCGCACCGCCTCGGGGAACACCCCGTACTCCGAGGCCACGCGGCGCACCGAGACCCCGACGTCGATCTGCTTCACGCCGCGCGGGCAGTGGGAGGGACAGTTGCCACAGGTGGTGCAGCGCCAGATGTCCTCGTCCTCGATCTCGGGCAGGCCGAGCATGGTCTCCCGGACGATCCGCCGGATGCTGAAGCTCCGGACCCGGTTCCAGGGGCAGACCACGTCGCACTTGCCGCACTGGTAGCACAGGCTCGAGGACTCGGCCCCGCCGGCCTCGGTGATCTCCGCCTCGGCTTCCTTGAAGGGGGCGACGGTTTCCCAGTTCTTGGCCATGTCCTCTTCGCCTCTCTTCCTCAGCCCTTGCTCGAGATGCGGGCGACGGTTTCCCGGTTCTTGGCCATGTCCTCTTCGCCTCTCTTCCTCAGCCCTTGCTCGAGATGCGGGCAACGGTTTCCCGGTTCTTGGCCATGCTCGGCTCAGCCCTTGCTCGAGATGCGGGCGACGGTTTCCCGGTTCTTGGCCATGCTCGGCTCAGCCCTTTTTGGCCATGCGGGCGACGGTGTCCACCACCCGTTGCCAGCCGTGCTTGTTGGCCATGGCCTCCAGGCCGACCTCGATCTCTTCCCGGGGCTCATCCTCGGTGGCGTCGTCCTCCCGCTCCACGTAGGTCAGGGCGTCGCAGGTGCAGACCTGGACGCACATGGGCTCCTCGAGGGGCGGGTCGGTCTCGCACATGTCGCACTTGAGCGGGAGGCCCGAGTCGGGCTCCTTGAAGAAGTCCCGGGCCGGACAGGCGACGCCGCAGAAGCTGCACTCCTTGTACTCCTTGCCGTTGATGGTGTACCGGTGGCGCCCGGTGCACTCCGCCGGCGTGTAATCGCCGGCGCGGATGGGCACGTACACGTCGCTCAGGGCGTCGAACACCACCCGGATCCGGGAGCGAGCCGGGTTGGTGCTGCTGTAGCGCGGTCGGGCGTGGAAGGCGGAGCAGGCCACCTCGCAGGCCCGACAGCCGATGCACTGGTCCAGGTCGATTCGGATCTCCTTGACGATCTTCTTCTTTTTCTCTTTGTCTTCGGTCACGGTCTGGGCCCCTCCGCGCGGGTGCGCCTACTGTCCCGCGGGCAGCTCGTGGGTTTCACTCTGGTCCTGGCCCGAGCGCTGGCCTGGGCGCTGCTGACCCGAATCGGAGGTCGAGCCCGGGCCGCTGGCCAGCCGAAGGCTGTCCTCCGTGACCTCGGGGCCCACGTCCTCCTCGTTGTTTTCGTCGAGGATGCCGCGGCCCACCAGGTCTTCGGCCACGAAGTCCAGCTTCAGCCGCTTCAAGGTGTTCAGGGTGGGGATCCCGTCCTGGTTCCAGCCCTTGAACCGGTAGTACTCCTCGAGCAGCGTCTTTTCCATCTCCGGATCCCGGATCTTCCAGTGATCCTCCGGCGGCTTTTCGTCGGCGCGGCGCAGGCCGCGGCGGACGTTGATGGCCCGGATCAGGTTCCGGTTGCGGTGGGCGGCCTCCCAGAGCGTGTCCGGGTCGAAGTTCAGGCCCGTGGCGTGGGAGATGAACTCCGGCAGGTTGTAGATGTGGTAGGGCGGCCGCCCGCCGAACTGCCCGCGGAACGACGACAGGAAGGCACAGGTGCCCACGGCGTCGTCGATGTAGTGCATGGTCTCGTTCCAGTCGCAGATGTTCACCGACGCCTCCACGGTGGGGTGGGTGCGCGGCTCCCACTCCAGGAACCACTTCTTGAACCGCTCCGGGGCGGCGTCCCAGCGCTCCACGAACTTGCGCCGCTCCTCGGTGTCCTTGATGGGCACCTGCGGATAGGACCCCTCGATCTGGGTGATGTTCATCTTCTCACCCGTGGCGTACATCAAGAAGTAGGGGTAGTTGATCATCTTCAGCTTGAGCGGCACCTGCTCGAACTTCTTCATGCTGTTGTGATCGAACTCCTCGGCCCCCTTGCCGATCTGGCGGGCGGCGTGATACACGCCGTTGGCCAGCTTGTCCCCCACCCCCTCGCGTCGCACGATCTTCTCCACCAGGTAGTAGAACCGGTCCGCGCCCGTCTCCGGGAAGCCCGGCAGATCCTCGTCGGTGAGGATGCCGGCCTCGTAGAGCTCGATGGCGAAGGCCAGCACCTGGGGGGTGGAGAAGCCGTCGAGCCCGTACTCCTGGGTCACCGCGAGGATGTCGTAGTTGAAGTCGATCTCCGCGTAGGCGGCCATGGCGTAGGTGAGCTTGCTGTAGCACTTCTGGAAGTAGGTCTGCTTGCCCGGCACCTTGATGGCCTGATGGCAGTCCTTGGGGCAGTTGTAGCAGCCCGTCCAGCGCAGCCGGAACCCCTCGGTGATGGCCCTCCAGCGCTCCTCGCGCTCATCGTTCCAAAAGCCCAGGTTTCGCTTGCGGGCGTTGCCCCAGGCGAAGTTGTTGACGTGGAACTCCTCGTCGTCCTCGTGGGCCATGGTGTCGCCACATTCCGGGTTCTCGTAGATGGACCGGTACATGGGGCTGCTGATGGCGAACAGCTCCGCCGGCCGCGCCACGTTGACGTCGCCTGTACCCCGCACGGCGATGGCCTTGAGCCGCTTGTCCCCCATGACCACGCCCACGCCCCGCGATGCGCTGGAGTTGGCGTGCTCGATGGTGGCCATGTAGACCCGGTTCTCACCGGCCAGGCCGATGGCGGCCACCTGCGCGTCGTCGTCCTGCAGCTCCTCGCGGATCAGCTCCGCGGTGCGCAGCGCCCCGTGCCCCTGCAGGTGGCTGGCGTCGCGGATCTCCACCTTGTCGTTGTGGATCCACAGGTACACCAGCTCCTCGGCCTTGCCCCGGATGATGACCTTGTCATAGCCCGCGTGCTTGAGCTCCGGGCCGAAGAATCCGCCGAACAGCGAGTGGGAGTACAGGTTCGTCTGGGGCGAAAACGAGTCCACCGTGGTGCGGTTGGCCCCCGGCACCGGCGTCCCGTGCAAAAGCCCCGAGCTGAAGATGAGCAGGTTCTCCGGATCCAGGGGATCCACCTCCGGCCCCACCCGGTCCCACAGGATCCGGGCGCTCGTGCCCTGGCCGCCCAGGTACTGCTCGGTCCACTTCGGGTCGCTCCCGACCCGCTCGATGTTCCCCCGGCTCAGGTCGACCTCCAGATAATATCCCGTCTCTGCGAACCTCATGCTCTAAATCCCCTATCGTTTCGACGCCTTGGTCTCGGCTCACACGTGGGTCGAAGCCGATGATGTCGATGCCCTCGATGCCTTCGATGCCTTCGATGC
>CAYFWA010000428.1:0-6298 GCA_964346625.1 uncultured Myxococcales bacterium | reverse complement strand
CAGCATTGATGGATCGGCGCACGAATGCCGAAGTTATTCTTGCGCGAGCCCTAAGAGTCTCAAATGATTGGTTGATCCCATGCAGCGACTCAGACTTCACGTGAACATCGATCACATCGCCACCTTGCGCCAGGCGCGGGGCACGTCCTACCCGGATCCGGTCTGGGCGGCGACGCTTTGCGAGCTGGCCGGGGCCGACGGCATCACGGTGCACCTGCGCGAGGACCGGCGCCACATCCAGGACCGGGACGTGGAGATCCTGCGGCGCACCGTGCGCGCGCTGCTCAACCTGGAGATGGCCGCCACCGACGAGATGGTGGGCATCGCCCGGGAGCTGCGGCCCGACATCGTCACCCTCGTGCCGGAAAAACGGCAGGAGCAGACCACCGAGGGGGGCCTCGACCTGGGCAACGAGGCCACCCGGGCCTCGGTGGCCAAGGCCATCGGGGCCTTGCGGGAGGCCGGGATCCAGGTCAGCCTGTTCGTGGATCCCGAGCTCGAGATCGTGGCAGCTTCCCGGGAGTTGGAGGCGGATCTGGTGGAGCTGCACACGGGAGATTACTGCAACGCCAGCCGCGCCAAGGCGCCGGTGGAGTTGCAGCGGCTGTCGCGGGCCGCCCAGAAGGCCGTGAGCCTGGATCTCAAGGTCGCCGCCGGTCACGGCCTGGACTACCCCAACGTGGAGGCGGTGGCGGCGCTGGCCGGGGTGGAGGAGCTCAACATCGGTCACGCCATCATCTCCCGGGCGGCGCTCACCGGCCTCGAGCGCGCGGTGCGTGACATGATCGAGATCATCGAGCTCGCGGCCTATCGCTGAGCCCGAGCCGGCGCCGGTGTCGGCTCCGAGCTTGAGATGATGGGGGGAGAGGACCGAGAAACGGCGCTTTTGGAAACGGCGCTTTTGGAAACGGCGCTTTTGGAAACCGCGCTTTTGGAAACCGCGCTTTTGGAGACGGCGCTTTTGGAGACGGCGCTTTTGGAGACGGCGCTTTTGGAGACGGCGCTTTTGGAAACGGCGCTTTTGGAAACCGCGCTTTTTCGGGGCGAGGGGGCATGGGACCCCACAGAGCCTCGCGAACCCTGACGATGGGAGGAGCACACAGCATGAGCCGACCCCTGGTGACGGCAGAGCAGATGCGGGAGATGGATCGCATCACCATCGAGGAGCTGGGCATCCCCGGGGGGGTGCTGATGGAGGTGGCGGGGCGGGGGGCCGCCGAGCTGGTGGCCGAGCTTTCGCCCTCTCCAGTGGGGTGGCGGGTGGCGGTGGTCTGCGGCGCGGGCAACAACGGGGGCGACGGCTACGTGGTGGCCCGGCACCTCGCCCACTGGGGCGCCGAGGTGACCCTGGTGCTGCTGGCCCCCGAAGACCGGATCCAGGGGGACGCGCGGGTCAACTACGACATCGTGCGGCGCATGGACCTGCCGGTGCAGTGGATCACCGAGGAGCCCCTGCCGGCGGACCTGCCCGAGCGCTTCGGCTACTTCGACTGTTTGGTGGACGCCATGCTCGGCACCGGGCTCTCGTCGGAGGTCCGGGGGCGCTACCGCCCCGTGATCGAGGCCATGAACGCGTCGGGCGTGCTCACCGTGGCGGTGGACATCCCCTCGGGCCTGTCCGCCGACACGGGGCAGCCGCTGGGGGTGTGTGTCCGGGCCGACGCCACCGCGACCTTCGGCTGCGCCAAGGTGGGGCTCGAGACGCACCCCGGGGTGGAGCACTGCGGGCAGGTGCGGGTGGTGGACATCGGGATCCCGCCGGAGCTGTCCGCGCGGCTGGGGGTGCGCTGCCACCGGCTCGAGCAGGGGGACGTGTTGCCGCGGCTGCCCGGCCGGCGCCTCGGCGGCCACAAGGGCACCTTCGGGCACACCCTGTGCGTGGCGGGCTCGGTGGGCAAGAGCGGCGCCGCGGTGCTCGGCGCCCTGGGGGCTGCCCGGGTGGGCTCCGGCCTGGTGACGGTGGCGGCCCCGGCCGACGTGCAGGACGTCATCGCCGCGCATCGGCCCGAGATCATGACGGAGCGCTACGCCGCGGGCACCGGCCCCGAGGGCTTCGATCCCGGCGACGTCATGGAGCGGATTGCGCGCCTGCTGGGCAACAAGTCGGCGCTGATGATGGGTCCGGGGATCCCCACCCACGACGCCATGGCCATGGTGCTGCGCGATCTCCTCGGCGAGGTGGCGGTGCCCACGGTGCTGGACGCCGACGCGCTGAACCTGCTCGCGCGCAACCCGATCGCGTTGAAGAACGCCTCGGCGCCGGTGGTGATTACCCCCCATCCGGGGGAGATGGCGCGTCTGCTGGGCTCCACGGTGCCCGAGGTGCAGGCGGACCGGATCGAGGCCGCGCGGCGGGCGGCGGCGGAGCTCGACGTGCTGGTGGCGCTCAAGGGGGCGCGCACCGTCATCGCGACGCCACAGGGCGAGGCCTTCGTCAACCCCACGGGCAACCCGGGCATGGGCTCGGGGGGCGTGGGGGACGTGCTCACGGGCATGGTGGCAGGGCTGCTGGCCCAGGGCCTCGAGCCCCTCGCGGCCCTGCAGCTCGCGGTGTGCGCCCACGGCGAGGCCGGCGATCGGGCCGCGGATCGCGTCGGACAGCACGCCCTGCTGGCCGGGGATCTGCTGGACGCCCTGGGGCCGATGCTCGCCGAGTGGTCCACGGCGGGAGAGCTCTACCGCGCCTGATTCCTTCGTCCTTCCTCCTCGGTTCGGTTGACACGGTTGACAATTTGTCACGGGCTTCACTGCCGGGATCCGGTTTCGTTGACACATCGTCGCGGGTGGGCGAGAAGGGCGACGGCAGGCCGTCCGCAGCGCGGTGTGCTGTGTCTCGAAAAAATACTTTTATTCCAGTTTATTGAGGGCTGGCGGTGCTTCGCGACACCGGTCATCTCGGCAGATGGCATGTCGCTTGCTTCGCTCGTCGGTCCATGATGCCGAACCTCGCAAAGAAAATCGCCCCCGACAGCCCGCCGCCCGAGAAGCCCTGCTTCGAGGCAACCATCCTGTGCCTGCGCGACGAGCTGTACTCCGCGGCCATGCGCTATACCCGCAACGAGCGCGACGCCGAAGACCTGGTGCAGGAGACCCTGCTCAAGGCCTACGCCGCCTGGCACACCTTCGTGCCGGGGGGCAGCGCGCGGAGTTGGTGCCACCGTATTCTTCGGAACACCTTCATCACCGGCTACCGTCGGCGCAGCACCGAGGTCAGGGCGGCGCAGCAGGAGCCGGACGAGATGTGGCGGCTCACCTCGTCGGCGTCCCGGCGGGCGGCCGAGGATCCGGAGAGCGCGGTCATCCGGGACCAGCTCGGGGACGAGGTGCTCGGCGCCATGCAGGAGCTGTCCACCGAGTTCCGGGAGGTGCTGGAGCTGCACTACGTGCAGGGCCGCTCCTATCGGGACATCGCCCGCATCACGCGCTGCCCCATGGGCACGGTCATGTCGCGGCTGCACCGCGCCCGCCGCAACCTGCGGGAGACGCTTCGCGACTACGCCGGCCGCCAGGGCATCGACACCACGGCGGCCCCCGCCCCCCTCGCGGCTTGACACCTTGCGGCGGAAAACGCCGCTCCTCCAGGAAAAATCACTACGAGACAATCAGTACGAGAGCTGGCGGATCTGCTCGTAGTGCACCGTGCCGGGCGGGATGCGCTCCTCGTAGGCCTGGCCGCGTTCGTCGCTGAAGGTCCAGCGGATTCGTCCGTCCGACAGGATCAGCAAAAAGGGGACGTGCCGCTTGCGGTTTCCCCGCGAGTCCACCAAGTTGAGCCCCACCCAGGTGTGCTTGGCCTGGCTCGGCGCGGGGGACGGCGTCCGCCGTTGGAGTCGTTCCAGCACGGGCTCGAGGGAGTCCCCGCCGCGGGCCGCGGCGAGCTGACGGAGCTCGGTCTGGGAGGCGCCCAGGGCGAACAGGGCGCGGAGCACGTTGCGATCCAGGTAGCGATTGGTCCGCTCTCGCTTGAACACGCGACGGATGGCGTCGTGGCTCGGGTTGTCGCCGATCCGTCCCAGGGCGAGCACCACGTTGGCCACCAGGTGGGGATCGGCGTTGGGGCGGCGTAGAAGGGCCCGCAGCGCGTCCTTCGCCGCGGCAGGCCGGAGCCGCGCGAGGGCGCCGGCGGCGTTGGTGCGCACCGCCAGGTGCTCGTCGCGCAGCGCCGTGATCAGGGCCCTCGCGACCTGCGGCTGCGGGTGACGACCCAGGCCCCACGCGGCGATGGCGCGCAGGCGCCAGCTCTTGTCCCCCAGCGCGGTCAGCAGGGCGCGGCGAGCTGCCTCCCCCGGGAGGTTGGCCAGGGCCTCTAGCGCTTTGGGACGCAGCCGGGCGGGGAGACCGTCCTTCGCGTCGGCGCGCGACTGCGCGCGGGCGCGGGGGGCGCTGGGAGGGGGCGCCTTGCGGCGAAGCAGGCTTACGAGGGGGGAGGCGAAGCGCGCGTCACCGGTGGCGGCGATGGCGGTGAGCGCCGCGGTGGCGAGGGCCGGCCGGGAGCTTCGCACCAGCTTCACGAGGGCGTCCTCGAAGGTTTTGGCCAAGCGATCCCGCAAGATGGCGCCCACCGCGTCCACCGCCGCCGCGCGCTGGACGAACTCGGCGCGCGGATCCCGGGCCCGGGCGAGCAGCGGCTCGACCTGGTCGCGGGGCTTGAGCGCGGCGATGGCGTTGAGGGCGGCGCGTCGCATGGCCGTCTTCTCGCTCCACAAAAGCGGCACGATGCGGGCGCCCACCTTGGGATCCCCGATGGCCCCGAGGGCCAGCACCGCGGCGCGGCGGTTCTCCTCGTCGTCTCCCTCCAGGATGGACAGCAGCTCCGGGATGGCCCGTCGGGCCTTGAGCCGGCCCAGGATCCGGATGGCGAGCCGGCGGATCCCGGGATCGGGGGACTCGAGCATTGGCAGCAGCGGGACGATGGCCCGGCGGTCCACGATGCGCTCCAGGGCGCGCAGCGCGAGGCGTTTCTCCTCGCGGTTCTCTCCCTCGAGCACCCGGAGCAGGGGGATGACGGCGGCCGTGTCCCCGCAGGTGGACAGCGCCTCCACCACCAGCTTGCGTTTCACGCGGGCGCGATGAAACTCCCGGATCAGCGCGCGCGAGGCGCGCCGATCCCCGATGTCGCGCAGGATGCGCACGATGGCGGCCGCGTCGGCCTCGCGCAGGCGCGGCCGGCGCAGCGCCCGGGTGAGGGCGGGGACCACCTGGTGCCCGGTATCCACCAGGGCGTTGCGTACGGCCGATCCCAGCCGGGAGTCGAACAGGGCCTTGATGAGCGTGGCCCGGGCTTCGGCGGTGTTGAGCCGCCCCATGGCGGCGACCAGGGCCTTGCGCTCGGCCGCGTTCCGGCTGCGGTGAAACGCCTGGATCAGGGCCGCCACGGCCGTGGTGGTGCGCAGGTGACCCAGGGACGAGATGGCAGCGATCCGTACGTTTACCGCCGGATCCTTGAGCAGCCGCAGGATGGGGGGGATGGCGCGCGGATCTCCGATGCGGGCGAGGGCCCGCACCGCGGCCTTGCGGATGTCGCGGGAGGGATCGTTGAGCTTGCCCAGCAGCGGAATCACCGAGCGGGTATCGGTGAGCTCCGAGAGCACGCGGATGGAGGCCTTGCGGACCTTGACGTTGGGGTCGTCGAGCCGTCCCAGGATCCCGGTGACCGCCTTGCGCGAGCCGATGCGACCGAGGGCCACCACGGCCTCCATCCGCACCTGGTGCTCGAAGTCACCGAACGTCCGGATCAGCGGGCCCACGGCATCCGGGTTGCCGAGCTGCCCCAGCAGCCGCACCGCCTCCACGCGGATCTCGAGCTCGAAATCCGAGAGCCACTCCACGAGCAACGGCAGGACCTCGGGGACCCGCCGCTGCACCAAAAGCCGGGCCGCGGTGACCCGGACCTTGTCATCCAGGTCCTCGGTGGCGCGCAGCAGGTGGGGCTTGGACTGCTGCACGGGAAACTCCGCGAGGTTGCGCACCGCGGCGAGGCGCACGGAGGCCTTGGCGTTGCTCAGCTTCTGCGTGGTCACGCGCAGTTTGCCCGCCCATTCGAAGGCGGCGGCGCCCGGCAGCGGCCCCCCCGGGGCGACCCCGATGGTCAAGGCAGACGCCAGGCCAAAGAGCAGGAGCGAAGATCGTTTGCGCATGTCCCATTTATAGCACGGGCCCGAGCGGGTTTCATGGACAGGGGGACGCGGAAAGGGGGGGACGCGGAAAGGGGGGGGACGCGACCGGTGCGATCCGGGGAGATGGCTCCGAAGCGTCCCAGGGGAGACGCGCGGGCCCAGGGCGGGCGCGGGAGCGCGGG
>CAYFWA010000427.1:0-6313 GCA_964346625.1 uncultured Myxococcales bacterium | reverse complement strand
CCCCGCGACACCTCGAGCATCCGCCACCCCGGTACCGGGAGAAGGCGAGCGAATCCTGGAGCACAGCTTCAGCGGAGACATCCCGGCGGTCGTGGATCCCAGCACGAAGAACGAGCTCAAGGTTCGCTGCAACGCGACCCTCGAGCTCAAGGTGGACCTGTCCCGCGCTCGGCAAGCCCTCGACCCCGCGGGCTCCCTGGCCGAGGAACGCCTGGAGCGCGAGGCCCTCGGCAAGGCCGAGGAGTGGTACTGGTACGGCGTGAAGCAGTCGTTTTACAATTGGATCTTCGACAGCGGGCGTTCCCACCGGCGCTTCGTGCGCGACTACCAGCTCATCCACCCCGAGGTCATGGCGCTGTGTCAGGACGGCCTGGCGCAACACGGGGTGGCGGTCCGGGAGGCCAGGGTCCGCTACGAGGCGCTGGATCCCGACTCGGCCTGGGCCCTCACCGCTCCCGGTCAATCCGGCAGAGTGCCCGCCGTGGCTCCTGGCAGCGTCTCGGGTACTGCACCGGGCAACGCGCCACCGGCGCCGCAGGCCGGCACCCCCGAAGCGCCGGGAGAAGACCAGGGCTCCAGCGGAAAGCATCGCGTGACCCCGGGCGATCCGTCTGTCCGCGCCGACTCTCAGCAGGCCATGGCTGCCACTATCGCCATCATGGACGTCAACGACCTGCCGGTTCCGCCTCCCCCCGATGCCGGAGGCGCGCAAGCCGCGGCCCCTAAGCCCCTGCCCCCCATCGAGGAGTCGGTCTGGCGTCACCAGAAAGCGGTGATGAAGGAAAGCCCCGGCCTGGATCGGCCAGCCTGCGCAGTGCAGATCCTGGAGCGGCTCAAGGCCGACGGGTACTCCGTGGACGATCGCAAGCGCATCGCCGGCATCATCGGCGGAGATCCCGACACCGTGTCGGACTGACAGCTCCTCCCAGACTGGCTCACCTCCGGCGCCCCTCGCGTCTGCCGCGCCGGTGGCTTCATAGGCCAAAAATGGACAGGGTTTTACCCCTGGTCTAAGATCCGAGCTTCAGGGAGACCTCTGAGCCGATGCTGCGGGCAATCAAGATCCTCGGCTGGACGGTGGTCGTCTTCGTGCTGCTCCTGGTGGGCGCGGCGACGGCGCTGTTTTTCAGCGAGAACAACCAGTGGGTGGCCCTGTCCTGGCCCTACCCGCGGCTCAGCTTCGATGAGCCCTTCGGCGTCCACACCTTCGAGGTGATCCTCGGCGTGGCGGCCGCCGGCTGGGTGGTGGCGCTGCTTTTGCTGCTGGGCGCCCTGGTGCTGTTCCCGTTCTATCTGCGCCGTACGCGGCAGTACCTGGCCACCATCAAGCGCCTCGAAAAGGAGCTGGTGAGCCTGCGCAACCTGCCATTTCGGGCCCCCGCTCCGCTGGAAGACCTCCCGGACGCTCCGGTCCGTGAGCCCGATCCCTACGAGGATGACGAGGGGGATCTGCTCGAGGAACCCAGGACAGAGCCAGAGCCAGAGCCAGAGCTCAAGCCCGAGCGCGAGCGCGAGCGCGTGGTTGGGCCCACCCCCGCGCCCCGGCGCGGCTCCGGGTCGGAGGCTCCGGCCCGATGAGCTACGTCCTCATCGCCGCCATCGCGACGGCCCTGTTGGTGGCCGGCGTGGCGCTGGGACGTTACTACGTGCCCGACACCCGCCCCCTCAAGCGCGCGGCCAAGGAGGGGGCGATGTACATCCGCGGGCTCAATCACGTCCTGGCCCACGACACGGACGCCGCCATCGCCGAGCTGTCCAAGGTCGTTTCGGAGAACACCGGCACCGTGGACACCTACTTCGCCCTCGGGGTGCTTTTCCGGGAGCGGGGGGAGCACGAGCGGGCGGTGCGAGTCCACCAGTCGATCCTGGTGCGGGCCGACTCTTCCCGCCAGCTTCGCCTCGAGGCTCGCTACCAGCTCGGATTGGATTTCGAGGCGGCGGGGTATCGGAGGCGGGCCCGCAAAGGATTCGAGCAGGTGCTCGAGAAGGACCCCAAGCACCTCCAGGCGGCCCGCAAGCTCCTGGCCCTCTACGAGGCCGATCAGGATTGGGAGCACGCCACCAAGGCCCTGCGCCGAGTGGAGAAGATCCAGAAGAAGAAGGACCCCGTCCGCGAGTCCCACCTGCTCGCGGAGCAGGGGCTCTTTGCCCTGAAGGCCGGGGAGCCGGACCGGGCGCGCAACCATTTGCGTCGCGCCCTCAAGGCCAACCCCGAGGGGGTGCATCCCCGGCACGCCTACGCCTGGTACCTGCATCAGGAGGGGAAACACCGGGCCGCGGCACGGATCTGGCTCGAGACCCTGCAGGCGGCACCCGACCTGGCGGACTTTTTTTTCCGTCACCTCGAGAACGCCTACTACGACCTGGGACGGCTCCACGAGCTCGCCAACCGGCTGGACGGGCTGCTCGAGCAGCACCCCGACAACCCCCACCTCCGCATGGTCCAAGCCCGGTTCATCGGCAAACAGGATCCGCAGCTCGCCCTGGGGCTGATCCGTGGGGTGCTGCAGAAGGCGCCGTCGCTGCTCCCGGCGCGCCGCATCCTCGGCCGCATCGTGCTGGAGGGCGCGGACGAGGAGACCATCCGCCGGGAGTTCAAGGCCCTGCTCGAGACCCTCGAGCGCATCGAGAAGTCCTACCGCTGCGCGCGTTGTGGCTACACCGGCCGGGAGCTGTTCTGGCGGTGCCCGCGCTGTCACGCCTGGGACAGCGTGCGCGTTGCCTGGGGCCGCCGCACGGGCGAGTGGCAGAGTCACCCCGACGCCGTCCGCCCGGCCATTCCCGGCGGCCCGCGGGAGCGACGGGAGAGGCCGCGCCGGCGGGCGACTTGACCGCCGGCGCCCCCGCGTCTTCGCACCACACCTCCCGTGCGCGCAGCGCGCGCCCGCGCCGGCGGGCGACTTGACCGCCGGCGCCCCCGCGTCCCCGCACCACGCCTCCCGTGCGCGCAGCGCGCGTCCGCGCCGGCGTGCTCTCGGGAGCCCTGGGCCTCGGGTCTGTTCTACCGGGAAGGTGGCTCGTTCCGTGATGAGTCGTGACCGCGGAGCGTGCCCTTGGAGCGCAGCGGGCCGCGCTTGGGCAGGGCGCTGGGCTTTACCCGGACCTTCGGCGGCACGATGGGCAGGCCCAGGCGGATGCGGGCCTTTGCCTCCACCCCGGTGTAGCGCTGGACCTCCCCGGGGCGGTCGAAGCTGAACAGCACGAGCTGTCGCCGCGAGCTCTGCACGGCCAGCACGTTGCCCTTCGGGCTGTAGGCCATGCCGTGGGCGCGCAGCCCCTTTTCTCCCAGGCCCGCCGGCGCCGGCACCGTGCCGAGGAAGGCGCCCGAGGGCAGCTCGGTCAGGTCGATGCCCTCCTCGTGGGCGCAGGCAAGCACTCGCCCGTCGGGCCGGATGGCGCAGCGCTGCACGCCGTCGGAGGCCGGGACGCGCACCCGGTTGAGCAACGAGCCGTTGCGCAGGTTCCGCACCCGCAAAAAGCCGTTGCGGTGGTAGGTCAGCAGGGCCTTGGAGCCCGGCGAGATGCGCATCGCCAGCACCTCGTAGCCGGGCAGGGGACCCGACGCCGAGCTCCAGCGCTCGTCGCCGTCGGGCAGGGCGTAGACCACCACCCGATCCCACCCCTGGAGCATCACCAGGTGCTTGCTGTCGGGCGAGACGCCGAGCCAGTACGCGTCGTCGATTCCCGCAAAGGAAAAGCGGCGCTGGCCGTGCAACGACCAGCCGAGCACCGTCCGGCCGGACAGGGTCAAAAGGGTGCGGTTGTCGTGCAGGGGCACGAGGCCGCGCAGCGGCGGTTTCTTTGGGACCCAGGTCCGCAGGCGCCGCCCGCTCAGCAGGGCCCAGCGGTCCAGGTAGAACCCCGCGCCGTGGGCCACGAGCCAGCGCCGATCCGGGGTGACGGCGACCCAGACCGGCGCCTCGTCGTCCTGGTCCTTGGTGGAGGCGGCCACGCGGCGGTAAAGCTGTTTGGCGTGAGGGGACTTTCCGGCCCGGGGGGTGAAGTTCAGGTAGTACACCCGGATCTGGGAGGGCAGTCCCGCCACCGCCAGGAACTGGCCCCGCCGCGCCGGCGCGAAGGAGGTGATGTTGAGCCCCGGGGTGTCGAGCACGATGTGCGAGGGGAAGATCGGGCTCAGGGACGGCTCGGGCAGTGGCCGGGGGCGCGGAGTGAACCGCTCGGGCAGCCGCAGCGCCCGCTCCGCGTCCTCGCTCTGCCACACCTTCACCTGGCGGCCAACCTTGCCCGCTTCGTCGGCGCCGCTGGTGAAGACCAACACCGCGCCGTCGGGGGAGAGATCTACGCTGCCGGTGTCGAGCACGGACGCCGGAGCTCGGCGCGACGACAGCAGACGCCCGCGAGCCGCGTCCACCTGCGCGATCCGCCCCGAGGCCTCGGCCACCAGGAGCGAGCGGCCATGGGCCGGGATTCGAATCACCACCGGGCGGCGCTTGCCGACCCAGTCGAAGGAGCGGACGGGCCGCAGGGACCGGGTGCGGCTCAGCCGGACCCGACCCGACTCGAAGCCCGCGGCCACCAGCTCTCCGTCGGGCGAAAGCGCCAGCGAGCTCAGCCGCTTCCCAGGGGTCGGGATCACGCCTCCCACCGAGGGGCTCTTCGGAGAGAACACCCGCACCGAGCCAGTGCGATCCCCGGCCGCGAAGACCCCGGAGCGGCCCCCTCCGGCCACGCGGATCACGGGCAGGTCGTACGGCATCTTCTGCGTCCCACGGTGCTGTCCCCGGCCCAGATCCCACACCTCCGCCCCCTCACTCGTGGCGAGCACCGCCAACGACCCCGCTCCGGTGGCCAGGTCCCAGATCGGGTACCCCTTCACCCGAAATGACCGCTCCAGCCGCCCCCCCGGCAGCGCCCAGACCTTCACGTGACGGTGATCGTGCCCGGCAGACACCAGGTGCTTCCCGTCCGGGGTAAACGACACGCGCAGCGGGCGCCCCAGCTCCTCGAGCTTCCCCAGCTTCAAAAGGATCTTGCCGTCCGCGATTCGCACCACCTGCAGCCCCCCCCAGCGTCCCCCGACCGCCAAGCGCTTCCCCTGGGGTCCCATGGCCACGGTCCGCGGCTGATCCACCGAGTGCGGCAGCACGAACACGCGCGGCTCAGCGAATCCGTAAAGCCGGTCAGCCGGGGCACGGCGCCGCGGCCGGTCCCGCTCAGCGCGGGGTCCCCGGCCCGCCTTCCCCGGTCTCTCACAAGTCGCCTGGCTCCGGGGACACTCCCGGATCACCCGCGGCTGGCAACTGCTCCCCGACATCCAAAACGCCAGCATCAAGGCGCTGCCGGTCATCCAGGCCGCTGGCCCCGTGACGCGCCCCGAAAGGCTGCCGGAAAAGATGTCGCCGCGCCACATCATGTGGGTATGTATATCGTACAGAACACGATCATTCATTATAGCGGGATTTTTCGCAGACGCGAAGCGTCAGCCGAGGCCGAGCCTTCGGTTGCGCCCGTCGTGCCTGGCGCGGTGCGTTAACGCGGGCGCACACGCGGACGTGGACGTGGACATGGACGTTGGCGTGGGCGTGGGCGGGGGCGGGGGCGTGGGCGGACCTTGCGCAAGTCCAGGCGCCAGCGCTTGCCGGTGGCGAGGTCCTGGATCTCGATGCGGTCGATGTCGGGAGGGAAGGGGAGCTCGAGGCGGGTGGCGGTGTGCAGGCGGGCCTCCAGCCGGCGCGCGATGCGCTCACCGGTGGGGGTGAAGTTCTCCACCGGGGCCAGCAGTGGGAAGTTGAACGGCACCACGTCGCGGAGCTTGCGGCCGGCGTACAATTGCGCCAGGAACCGGCCGGCCATGCGCTTGTGGCCCCTGGCCTTGGGGCGCAGGTGACGGCGCAGCCGGCGCTGGATCAGGCGGCCGCGATTCCAGCGCAGCCGCACGCGGAGCACGCGCCGGGTCACGATGGGGGGGGGCCAGCGGTTTTTGGAGCCGGGGCCCACCTTTCCCCGGATGGGGCGGGCGCGGGGGCGCGAGCGCCGGTGCGCTCGCGCGCGGCGGCGGGGGGCCGCGTTCGCCGCGGCGATGGCGGAGAGCCGGGGGGCCGCCGGGGAGGCCGGGGGAGAGCCGGGGGAGGGCCCCAGCACCAACCCCAGCGCCGGTCCGAGCAACAGCCCCAGGATCGGCACCAGGATCGGCACTAGCGTGGCCACCCGCGGTGACCGCCGCGATGTGCCCGGGGGCGGGAGACGAGGCGGGGAGGGCGGGCTCGGCTCACCTGTCCATCGGCCTCGAGACGACGAGGGACTGGGCCGAGGACTAGGCCCAGTCCCTCGTCGTCTCGAGGCCGATGGACAG
>CAYFWA010000426.1:0-6328 GCA_964346625.1 uncultured Myxococcales bacterium | reverse complement strand
AGAATTGCGCCTCGGCGCCCTCGGTGCGTCGAGCTTATTCTTGCGCGAGCCCTCAGGAATAGGAGGAGTAGCTTTGCTGCCGTGCGGTAGAAGAGCTCGCGCGAGCATGGGAGGAGGAGCGGGCGCGGCTCTTGGAAAAGAGCGCGGGGATTCGGGCGAAGAGGGCATGGATCCGGGCGAAGAGGGCATGGATCCGGGCGAAGAGGGCCAGGGTCCGCACGGAGATGGTGACCGCGGCTCGCCAGGGCCGCCCGGCCGTGGCCGCGGCCGTGGACGGCCGGCGCAGCTCGAGCAGGGGGCGGGCCAGCGAGACCACGGCGGCGTTTCCCAGGGTGGCCACGGTGAGCGCGGCGAGGGCGGGCAGCAGCCAGTAGTGGCCCTGGGCGATCCAGGGATCGAGCAGGCCGCTGTCGGACAGCACCTTCACGCCCAGGCCGTGCAAAAGGAAGATGTACAGGGTGCGCGTCCCGGCGGAGGTCACCGCGAGGCGGCGCGAGGGGATGACCGCGAGCAGGGCCAAGACGCCGATGAGCGATACGGGGTAGAGCGCCAGGCGGGTGGCCGAGCCCAGCAGCGCGGAGGTGCCGAGGTCGGCGTAGGAGGTGGAGCCGAACAGCCAGTCCTCCACGAACACGGGCATGGCGAGGTAGATGTAGAGCGCGAACAGCGCGAGGAGCCCGCCGCCCAGCAGGCGGGCCCGGAGGGTCTGCAGACGCTGGAGGTGCCGTGTCTCGAGGGCGTGACCTAGCACGAAGAAGGGGAAGAAGGTGAAGGTGCGGCACAGGCTGAACCGGGTGCCCACGTCGGGGATCGTGCCGATGCCTACGCCGAGGGCGACAGCGAGGAGGACGGGAAAGGCAAAGGGGGAGGGGAAAGGCAGCCACCGTCGGCGCATCAACCAGTCCATCCCGGTGAGCATCACGTACCAGCAGACCAGGCTCAGCAGGTACCAGAGGGTGAACTGGGGGTAGATGACGGCATTTTCGAGGGTAAGGCCCTGCTCGCCCGCCGAGACCATGAAAACGGTGAAAACGGCCTGCATCACCGCGAAGGGAATGAGCAGACGGCGGGCCATGGTCCCCACCGGGGTGCCGGAGCGGGCGGCCGGGGCTGTCGAGGTTGCGGTTGAGATGGACCCGGACCCGGACCCGGAACCGGAACCGGAACCGGACCTGGAACCGGACCCGGACCTGGAACCGGACCCGGACCTGGAACCGGAACCGGACTCGGACTCGGACTCGGACCCGGACCCGGATCCGGACCTGGAACCGGAACCGGAACCGGTCCCCGCCTGGGCGTGGGCGCCCCAGACGAGGGGTTTGGCGAAAAAGCCCGAGATCAACGCGAAGGCCGGGATGTGCACGAAGTAGATGAGGTTGTACAGATTGTACAGCGCCGGGTGGGCCAACCGGTAGCGGTCGAGCAGGTGCCCGGTGACCACCAGGAAGATCAGCACGAGCTTGGCGTTGTCCAGATATGAGTCGCGCTCTGCGTCCATGGGGCGATCTCCGTGCGACTGGGCCGGTCCCCGCTTTCCGTAACGGTTTCGCGATCGATTCGAGCCAGACTGTAACGCCGATCTGCCCCGGACGCCACCGTGAGTAGGGATGGTCGGGAAGCGGCGGCGCAGGCCGGGCGGGGACCGTGGCCCGGGGGTGGCAGGGGGGACATTGGAGCCTGGCAGTTTGAAAGAGGCGTGATAACAAGTGTTTGAGGTTGGATTGGTTACAGGGAGCGGGGAGGGTGCGGCCTACTTTTTCGTTGCGTCCGGGGCCGCCCTGCTGCACATTGTCGCTGCCGGACCGACCGGGTGCGGCGACATCGCCCTGGGTCTCGGGCGCCTGCATCGGGCACCTTGGCCCTCCCCGAAGAGCAAGGCCCCGGATTTCAAGGCCCTTGGGGCCAACGGGCTTGCCGACCCGACCGAAAGCGACCGAAGCGAGCGCGGAGCCGATAAACGCCCGCGCAGAGCCAACCCGAAGCCGACGCGAAGCCGACGCGAGACAACGCGAGGACAGCACGATATGGCGGATCCTTCCTTCGAGCAGATGAACCGTGGTGAAACCCTGGGAATCCTGGTGGGCGGCGGCCCGGCCCCCGGGATCAATGGCGTGATTCGGTCGGCCACCATCGAGGCGGTGAACAATGGCCTGCAGGTGGTGGGGATCATGGACGGGTTTCAGTGGCTGGCCCGGGGCGACAACTCCAAGATCCGGCCGCTGGACATCTCCCAGGTCTCGCGGATCCACTTTCGGGGCGGCTCCATCCTGCGCACCTCGCGGGTGAACCCGTCGGCCAGCAAGGAGATGATGGACAACGCGGTGCGGGCGTTGCGAAACCTCGAGGTGGACTACCTCATCACCATCGGCGGGGACGACACGGCCTACTCGGCCATGCGGATCGACGAGGCCACCGGGGACTGGCTCCACGTGGCGCACGTGCCCAAGACCATCGACAACGACTTGCCGCTGCCAGGGCGGGCGTCCACCTTCGGCTACCAGACCGCGCGGCACGTGGGGGTGAACCTGGTCCAGAACATCATGACCGACGCCCAGACCACCAGCCGGTGGTACTTCGTCATCGCCATGGGGCGTAAGGCCGGGCACCTGGCGCTGGGCATCGCGCGGGCGGCGTCGGCCACCCTCGCCATGATCCCCGAGGAGTTCCGCGGCGAGAAGGTCCCCCTTGCCCACCTGGCGGACATCCTGGAGGGCGCCATCATCAAGCGGCGGTCCATGGGCAAGGACTACGGTACGGCGGTGCTCGCCGAGGGCCTGGCCGAGGTGGTGGACCCCCACGACCTGCGGGGCATCGAGGGGGTGGAGCGCGACGATCACGGCCACATCCGCTACTCGGAGATTCCCTTCGGGCGGATCATCCAGCAGTACGTGCGGCGGCGGCTGGCCGAGCGCGGCATCAAGATGACCATCGTAAAGAAGAACATCGGCTACGAGCTGCGCTGCGCCGACCCGATCCCCTTCGATCAGGAGTACACGCAGGATCTCGGCTATGCGGCCATGAGCTTCCTTTTGCAGGACAAGTCCGGGGCCATGATCTCCCTGCAGGGGGGGCAGGTCATCCCGGTGCCCCTCAAGGAGATGCTGGACCCGGAGACGGGGCGTACCCAGATCCGGCTGGTGAACGTGGACTCGGACTCCTACGCGGTGGCGCGCAAGTACATGCTCCGGCTCAACCACGAGGACTTCATGGACGCCACGAGGCTGCAGCGGCTGGCCCGCGCCGGCCACATGCAGCCCGACGAGTTCCTCGAGCAGTACGGCTACCTCGGAAATCCCGGGTAGGCGGGGTTTCCGAGCCGCAGCCCCGACCGCAACCACCGTGCGTCGCGCAGAGGAACAACGGGGCTCCGTTGTTAACAGTGCTGCCGCTTTGCCACAATGTTATGGCAGGACCGCTCGTAGGTCAGTGTCGAAACGACTCGCTTCCAGGCATACTTCGACGATTCTCGGCCAGGCTTGGGTAATCATCACCTGTTTTGCCTGGTAGCCTGCGGCCCGGTTTTTGAGCTGGCCACGCTGTGACACCACCAGCTTTTTCTGGAGCCGCCTCCCCAACCTCCTGAGCAGGGATTTCACGTCGAAGCGGCATTCGACGCAAACGCCGTCCGGCGGGAGAGGTGTACAGGGCGTGGTGGACGAATCATCCGGGAAGAGGCCGACCAGTACCCAGGTTTCGGAGCCCATGGCGGGCACACAAAGGACAACACGTTCGGGAACCTGCTGGAGCCCCACCCAGCCGAGCAGGAGCGCCCGCACCTCGTCAGCGGTGTCGGTGGGGGGCGGGCATGGCTGCACGTTAGAAATCTCCGGGTCACTTGCCGCATCGGCGTCCGTCTGGATGACGAGCAGGTCAGCGTTGGCCAGGATAGTACTGAGCCCACCTGGGCCGGTGGCTTCCTGGCTGCACCAGGTGCGTACGCCTTTCCAACCACCACCGAGTGGGCCAGCGTCGCCCCCAATGTTCGCAATAGGCGGCTGAATCGGAACAGGTTCGTAGTCGTCGAGGTAGTGATCGAGGACAGCTTCGATAATGACTCTGTCCGTGGGGCCTTCGCACACAATGGCCACTCTATACATCGGGCACTCCGCCAATGTGCCCCAAAACCCACAGCCGCGAGATGGGCAAGAGCTCTCCATTTCTCTTCAGGTCATCCATCTCGATCTGCACCCGTTTGACCGTCGTCTGTCCTTTTCGCGATCGCCCCACTGAGAACAGCCGCACGTCGTCCTGATCGAGCGGCAGGCCGTCGAGGACCAGCGGGTTGTGGGTTGTCAGGAGCATCTGGCGTCCGTGCGGTCCCTGCGTGACCCATCTGCAGAGACGATCCATCAGAGCCCTCGCCAAGCGGGGGTTGAGTCCCTGATCCGCGTTGTCGATTGCTAGCATGGATGGGGCTGTGCTCGATGAGGCCAAAACGGCTGCGAACAGTACGTACAGTGCCCCTTCGCTAGCGTCGTAGCCGGTAAGCCCGTTGCGCTTGTCAGCCATGTAGCGGTCTTTGAAGTAGAGGACCTGGCGAGAGGTGGCGACCGACGGAGACAGCGGAATGTTCTCGCCGACTGCACGCGTTCCATAGGACCGTGCCCACTCGATGAGATCAAGGGCGTCTGAGGAAACCTGCTTCAACCAGGAATCACTTTTTCGCGATTGCAATAGCGTCTTCACGGCATCCGGGAGTCGCCCGCCAGCCAACCCGACCGGCTCTCCTGGTTGAGGATCCTGCCTTAACCCACGGAGCGTATTCGTGTCCGGTGAATATACGCGATATGTCTCAAGGGTACGTAGCAGCCTGGCCGCAGGTCGGTCGGGTTGGATGTTGACCGCTCGAAGCGCGGCCAGACCGCGAAACGGATCCTTTGCGTCCTGGCTTCTTGGCGACTTACCTACGATCTTTTTGTCTTTTTCCTGCCAAAGCTCGTGTCCGTAGGTCCAGGCGGGCTCAGGATCGATCATCGGGTTGTTGAGCCTGACCCGGTAGATTGATTCCAAGGCCTGCGCCTCGAGCTGGATGGACGGGGGCGCACGAACTCCGGTGAAAGAAGACTTGTAAAGGGAAGGCAAACCGGGCCTAACCCCTCGCCTCAGCAGCGATTCGTCGTCTACTCGCCCGGTCGCGGCCGCACCTAGGACGCCGATGGCCTCCAGAAGGTTGCTCTTGCCGCTGCCGTTGGCTCCTACAAAGACATTGATCCGCCCCAGATCGATCTGGACGTCGAGCAACGACTTGAAGCCTTTGATATGTATGGTGCTGATCATGAAACCTCTACGCGTATGAGAGCGATGATCAGCATTTTGGGCCTAATGAGCAAGCATCCCCGGGTATTGAGCCCGGCTTTTTCGCGAGCATAAGACGGTTACCAGGTTTTGTGGGCACACCGAGCTGTCCCCGGCTTGCGCTTCAGGCGGCGACGCGGTCTTCGGCCGCCAGGGCCGTGAGCCGGGCCCGGATCTTGTGCTTCTTGGTGTAGACCGTCTTGACGGAGATGCCCATCACCGCGGCCACGTGGTTGGCCTCGAGGCCGCGCTGGTAGTACAGGTGCACGAAGTCCCGGTCGCGGGCCGACAGGCCCCGCACCAGGCGCGCAAGGGCCTGGCGCCGCTCCTGGCCGAGCAGATCCTCCAGGGGGCTGGGCTGCTCGGCGGCGGGCTCGGGCCGGGTCTGCTCGTCGGGGGCTAGCAGCGGGTAGCGGGCCCGCTTGCGCAGGCAGTCGTAGGCCGTGTTGATGGCGAGCAGGCCCAACCAGGACGACAGCTTCACGCCGCGATCCGGGTCGTAGGCGCGCAGCTTCTTCATGTCGTTTCGCAGCAGGTTGAGGCAGAGCTCGCAGTAGACCTCGTCGCGGTCGTCCTCGCAGAGCTGGGCCCCCGACCGGGAGATGGCCTTGGTGATGCAGCGATACACCAGGGATCGGTAGCGGCGCAAAAGCTCGGTCCAGGCGGCCGGATCGGCGTCGAGCACGCGCCGCAGCAGCCGGAGATCGTCTTGGTCTCGGTCTTGTGGCCGGTCTCGGTCTTGGGCCGGGGGGACGACGGGACGGGGTTGGGGCGCATCGTGTGTCATGGGGTCACCTCGCTGGGCGTCCGCTTATGCGAAACCGATGCCAGGAGTCCCGCGGCCCGCTTTGGGGATTCATCTTACCCGATTCATTGCGGGTTTTCGCACGGCCGGCGGTGGCGCCAGGGGGCTGTGTCCAGCCGGACACGGGGGCTGTCGATGCGCGTGACACAGGCGGACCTGCCGCGTCGACGGGATAAGGGCTCGCGCAAGAATGACTTCGGCATTCGGCCACCGATCCATCAATTCTGT
>CAYFWA010000425.1:4351-6341 GCA_964346625.1 uncultured Myxococcales bacterium | reverse complement strand
GAATTGCGCCTCGGCGCCCTCGGTGCGTCGAGCTTATTCTTGCGCGAGCCCTAAGAATCAGAGGCTTTTTTTCCTCGCTGCCCCTGGCCGCGGGCGGTCTGCTGTTGGCCGCGACGCTCGGCAGCCCTGCGGCGCTGGCCAAGGGGCGCAGTTGCTCGGCACGTTCGGTGAAGAAGCTCAAGCGCCTGAACCGCGACGCCCTCGATGAGCTGGACCGCTGGAACCTCGCCAAGGCGCGCCGCAAGCTGAACGACGCCAAGCTCGTGGCCTCCACCCGCGGGTGTGAGCGCCACCCGGAGCTGGCCGAGACCTACGCCATCCGGGGCGTGGTGGCGCTGCGGGGCCGCAAGAAGGCCGCCATGAAGAAGGCCTGGACGAAGGCGCTGCGCCTCGACTGGAACGTGCAGATCCCCAAGCGCGCGGCGAGCCCCAAGGTTCAGCGCTGGTTCCGGTGGATCAAGAAGAACACCAAGCCGCCGATGCGCGAGGTCCCGCGGCGTCGGGCCGTGAGCGGGAAGGGAGATGGCGGGGAGGACCCGCGCCGGGCCGCGCCCCCGCCGCGGCGACGCCGGCTCCCTCCCCCCCAGGGATTCGAGCATCAGAACCCGCGCAAGTGGCGCCAGGGCAAGAACCTGGTCCTCATCGTGCGCGCGCCCAAGACGTTCGGTATGGAGTCCGCGAAGCTCTACTATCGGCCAAAGGGTGAAAAGCGCTACAAGGTCAAGGAGTTCGCCAAGGGCGGCCCGGATCGCTGGAGCTGGAAGGTAAAAATCCCCGGGGTCTACCTGTACATCCCGGAGCTTCAGTACTTCATCGTGGCCTACGGGGCCAAGAACCGTCCCCGGTCCGCGTCGGGCAACTCCATGAAGCCCAACGTGATCCGGCTCATCCCCGCCAAGTGACGGCTCATTCCCTTCCAGTGACTCGGCCGCGGGTGACTCGCGATACGGGGGGCTCGAGGGACCCCGGCCGAGTCGCCTCCCGCCCCCCTTGTCACCTCCCGAGCGCACGCTATGCAGAAGCGGGGTGGGGGTGCTAAAAAAGTATGGCTGACCCGCCACCGGTTGTGGGTTCGCAGGGATCGCGGCGTCCGAGGACGCCGCGGCCGACCGTGGTGGCTGGACGCCCCCCACCCGTTGGCCGGGTGGCGGAGTGAGCCGCTCCCCCGCGCGAGCGGTGGAGCCCTGGATGGAGGACACGAGATGGCCGATTCCACGAAACATGGCCCCCCCGATGATGGCGGTCACCACGACCGCGCGCCGCGGCCCTCCCGGCTGGACGCGGTGCTGTTCGACCTGGATGGGGTGCTCGTCGACTCGCGGGAGGCCTGGTACCGCGCCTTCGAGGAGCTGCAGCCCGGGGATCTGTCGCGCGAGGCCTTCGAGGCCGACTGGTGGGGCGCCCCCCTGCCCATCAACCTGGAGCGGTTGGGCGTGGAGGTGGCGACCTTCTGCCAGGAGATCTTCCCGCGGTTCGTGGAGCACATCACCCCCATGGCGGGGGTGCGGGACATCCTCGCCGGCATGGCCGAGCCCCTGGCCGTGGTGACCAACACCAGCCGCGAGTGCGCGCAGGCCATCCTGGAGCAGGTGGGCCTTTTGAACCTGGTGCACGAGCTGGTGACCCCCGAGCAGGTCATCGATCCGGGCAAGCCCTTCCCCGGCCTGGTGGAGGAGGCCTGCAAGCGCCTCGGGGTGGAGCCCGCCCGCGCGGTGGTGGTGGGCGACTCCCTCGAGGACGTGGACGCCGCCCACCGCGCCGGTTGCCTGGCCATCGGGCTGGGAGTCTTCGGCGACCACCGCATCGACGCGCTGGCCGATCTCCCGGCGCTGCTGCAGGCCTGGGGCGCGAGCGCGGAGCGCGCCCACCCCAACGGGCTCCACGTGAGCTGAGCCACCCACCCCCCACGCCGCCCACACCCCGAGGGGATCCGTGCCCCGAGGGGATCCGTGCCCCGAGGGGATCCGTGCCCCGAGGGGATCCGTGCCCC
>CAYFWA010000425.1:0-4251 GCA_964346625.1 uncultured Myxococcales bacterium | reverse complement strand
GGCGGGCTCCCCATACCCTTTGGGATCCCCGAAGGGATCCCTTCGGGGATTCCCTGAAAAGGTGCGTCCATTCGTCACGGCCGCGCCTACATGCTAAAATGACCTGCACGGACAGCCAGGGAGTACCGTCATGCTACGTTTGGCTATTGATCTCCTCGATTTTCGTCGAAAAAATGCTCGCCCCCCGGTCCCGGGGATCCTCGCGCTGATCCTGTTGCTCGGCGCGGGCGCCGGCTGCGGGCGGGTGGCCTTCGATCTCGGCCTCGCCGAGTGCGGCAACGGCATCGTGGAGCGGGGCGAGGAGTGCGACGACGGCAACACCGTGGACGGGGACGGCTGCTCGGCCGCCTGCGAGCTCGAGGTGGCCGAGTGCGGCGATGGGATCCTGGATCCGGGCGAGGAGTGCGACGACGGCAACACCGTGGGCGGGGACGGCTGCTCGGCCACCTGCCAGCTCGAGTCGGTGGGCTGCGGGAACGGCGTGCTCGATCCGGGCGAGGAGTGTGACGACGGCAACCGGGCGCCCGGAGACGGGTGCGATCCCGATTGCCGGCTGGAGTCCGGCACCTGCGGCGACGGGGTGCAAAACATCGGCGAGGAGTGCGACGACGGCAACTCGAGCAACACCGACGGCTGCCTCGTGGACTGCACCGCGGCCCGCTGCGGCGACGGCTTCGTCTGGTTCGGCGTGGAGCAGTGCGACGACGGCAACACCCTGTCGGGGGACGGCTGCTCCAGCCTGTGTCGGCTGGAGACGGGCACCTGCGGCGACGGCGTGCTGGATCCGGGGGAGCAGTGCGACGACGGCAACCTCTCGAACAACGACGGCTGCCTGTCGTCCTGCGTGAGCGCGGTGTGCGGCGACGGCTGGCTGTGGGCGGGGGTGGAGGAGTGCGACGACGGCAACACCCAGCCGGGCGACGGCTGCTCCCCGGGCTGTGAGTTCGAGGGGGCGGTGTGCGGCAACGGCGTGGTGGAGGCCGGCGAGCAGTGCGACGACGGCAACGGCTCGAACAGCGACTCGTGTTTGACCTCCTGCCGGCTGGCGAGCTGCGGCGACGGGTTTTTGTGGGCGGGCCAGGAGGAGTGCGACGACGGCAACCTGCTGCCCGGCGACGGCTGCGACGCGAGCTGCCGGCGCGAGGTGACCGTGTGCGGCAACGGGGTGGTGGAGCCGGGCGAGCAGTGCGACGACGGCAACCTGTCGAACAACGACGGCTGCCTCAACTCCTGCGAGCAGGCCCGCTGCGGCGACGGCTTCTTGCAGGTGGGGGTGGAGGAGTGCGACGACGGCAATCTGCTGCCGGGCGACGGCTGCTCGGCGGTTTGCGAGCGAGAGGGGGCCACCTGCGGCAACGGAGTGGTGGAGCCGGGCGAGCAGTGCGACGACGGCAACAGCTCCAACACCGACGCCTGCCTGGCCACCTGCGAGGCGGCGAGCTGCGGTGACGGTTTTCTGTGGCAGGGGGTGGAGCAGTGCGACGACGGGAACCAGGTCTCGGGAGACGGCTGTTCGGCGGCCTGTGAGCTGGAGGGGGCCATCTGCGGCAACGGAGTGGTGGAGCCGGGCGAGCAGTGCGACGACGGCAACAGCTCCAACACCGACGCCTGCCTGAACACCTGCGAGACGGCGAGCTGCGGCGACGGGTACGTCTGGAGCGGGGTGGAGCAGTGCGACGACGGCAACCCCTGGGACACCGACGCCTGCCTCACCACCTGCGAGGCGGCGGTCTGCGGCGACGGGTTCGTCTGGGCGGGGGTGGAGCAGTGCGACGACGGCAACACCACCTCGGGGGACGGTTGCTCGGCCTCCTGCGAGCTGGAGACCGCCACCTGCGGCAACGGCGTGGTGGAGGCGGGCGAGGCCTGTGACGACGGCAACAGCTCCAACACCGACGCCTGCCTGAACACCTGCCAGCCGGCGAGCTGCGGCGACGGGTTCGTCTGGGCCGGCGTGGAGCAGTGCGACGACGCCAACGGCGTCAACACCGACGACTGCCTGGACACCTGCGAGGCGGCGAGCTGCGGCGACGGCTACGTCTGGAGCGGCGTGGAGCAGTGCGACGACGGCAACGTCTCCAACGGCGACGCGTGCCTGGCCACCTGCGAGGCGGCGAGCTGCGGCGACGGGTTTGTCTGGAGCGGCGTGGAGGAGTGTGACGACGGCAACACCACCTCGGGGGACGGCTGCTCGGCGGCCTGCGAGCTGGAGAATGCCACCTGTGGCAACGGCGTGGTGGAGACCGGCGAGGGCTGCGACGATGGCAACGGCTCGAACAACGACGGCTGCCTGAACACCTGCCAGCCGGCGAGCTGCGGCGACGGGTACGTCTGGATCGGCGTGGAGGTGTGCGACGACGGCAACACCGCGGGCGGCGACGGCTGCGCCGCGGACTGTCTGTCCACCGAGCAGTGCGGCAACGGCATCCTGGACGCGGCGGCCGGCGAGGTGTGCGACGACGGCAACACCGCGGGCGGCGACGGCTGCTCGGCCGACTGCCTGTCGGACGAGACCTGCGGCAACGGCTACCTCGACTCGGTGGTGGGCGAGACCTGCGACGACGGCAATCAGCAGCCGGGCGACGGCTGCGACGCGAGCTGCCAGGTGGAGGCCTGCCTGGTGGACGTGGATCTGGGCACCCTGCCGATGAACACCCCGGTGTCGCGCCAGGTGGACGTGGACGCCGGCGGGGACGACGAGGATAGCTGCGGCGACGGCGCCGACGTGGTGGTGGCCTTCGAGATGGGGATCGACGCCGATCTGCGGCTCGACATCGTGCAGAGCGGCGACCACGCCTTCGGGCTGTACCAGGACACGGGCGCCGCCCAGTGCACCGCCGCCCTGGTGAGCTGCTACGATCCCGGGGGTTTCCCATCGGGAACGCAGACCTACTCGAACCTGCCGGCCGGCCGCTACTTCGTCATCGTGGAGGGCTTTTCGCCCACCAGCGCCGACACGGCCACCATCACCCTCACCGTGCAGGGCCAGGTGGCCACCTGCGGCAACGGCACCCTGGAGGGCTCCGAGGTGTGCGACGACGGCAACACTGCCAGCGGCGACGGCTGCTCGGCCGACTGCCTGTCGGACGAGACCTGCGGCAACGGCTACCTGGACGTGGCCACCGGCGAGCAGTGCGACGACGGCAACAACGTGAGCGGCGACGGCTGCTCGGCCGACTGCCTGTCGGACGAGACCTGCGGCAACGGCGTGCAGGACCCCGGCGAGGTGTGCGACGACGGCAACGTGCGCTCCGGCGACGGCTGCTCGGGCGACTGCCTGTCGGACGAGACGTGTGGCAACGGCTACGTGGACACGGCCACCGGAGAGACCTGCGACGACGGCAACACGGTGGGCGGCGACGGCTGCGACGCCTTCTGTCACCTGGAGGCCGGCGTCTGCTACGTGGACGAGGTGCTGGGCATCATGACCCCGGGCGTGCCGGTGACCCGCTCGCTGGACGTGGCCGCCGCCGGCGACGAGTGGACCACCGGCTGCGCCTCGCTGGGGCCGGAGGTGGTGCTCACCTTCGAGCTGGACCGCCCCGGAGACATCGACCTGCAGTTCTGGCAGTCCGGCGACCATGCCGTGGGCCTGTACACCGACGGCCAGGTGTCCACCACGAGCTGCGTGGCCGCCGGCGGCGTGTGCCTCGACCGGGATCCCAACCAGCCGGGCCACGTGATCTTCATGGGCCGTCCCGCCGGGCTGTACTACCTGGTGCTCGAGGGCAACGGCCCGGGCTCCGCGGGTACCGTCGACATCACGCTGTTTGTCAGCGGCTGCGAGCCGGACGTCGACCTGGGCACCTTGACCCAGTCCAACCCGGCCCCCGCCGCAGTGGACACGGTTACGGGCAACGCCATCTTCGAGGCCGGCTGCGCCGGCCAGAGCGGCCAGGAGCGCGTGGTGGCCTTCGGGCTCGCCGACCCGACCGATCTCGAGCTCACCTGGTCCCAGAGCGGCGACCACGTGCTGTCCCTGCTCGAAGAGGACGGCGGGGACTGCGACGAGACGCCCATCCAGTGCCACGATCCCACCGGCGCCGCCACCGGCACCGTGACCTTCCCCCGGCTGCAGCCCGGCAACTATCTCATCCTGGTGGACGCCTACGACCCCGGCGACGAGGGCCAGGTCAGCCTCAACCTCACCGCCTTGCCCCCGACCCCGTGATTCAAACGGTCATCGCATTCAATCCGGCGCGACGTGGATGCCGAGGGCGGCCTGGACGTGGGCGCCGGTGGACCAGGCCT
>CAYFWA010000424.1:0-6345 GCA_964346625.1 uncultured Myxococcales bacterium | reverse complement strand
GCCGGGGGAGTGATGGGCTTGGCCTCGGGCGCGTCGGGCTTGGGCGGCGCGCCCTTTGGGCCGCCGGCGGGCTTGGGGGCGGGCAGATCGGTTCCGGCCGCGCCGGCCCGAGAAAAGAACGCAGACAAAGCAGGATGATCCGAGGCTTTTGTCCACCGTTCGTTGTCGGTGGACAGGTCCTCGGAGCCGTCGAGCTTGCCGCCTTGCGCCATGGTTCGGATGGCCGCCCCGGCGAAGGGGCCGAAGACGCTCCCCGTGTGGCGGCGGATGAACAGCTCCTGGGTGTCGAAGTCCGTGGCCTCGTCGGCGCTCCCGGGCGCTCCCGGCGGGAGCACCCGAAAGGAGCCCAGACAGCTCGGACACTTCATGGCCAGCCCCTCGGGCGGGATCTGCTGATCCTCGATCTCGTAGGAAGCGCCGCATTTTTCGCAATTGACCTTCATCGGAACTCCGGAGCGATCGGGTCGGGTCGGCTCAACATTCCCCGATGTCCAGCCGACTCGCTTCTTGGTACGGTTGTGGCTGCAGGCGCGGCAGCCCCCGGGCACGCGGCGGGGTCACCGGCCTCTGGCCGCTCACCGGGGTACGGCGTCATCCGACGGACTCGCGGGCAGCGACCCGGCGGGTCCGCGGGGCGGGCGACGGCCGACCCGGGGCGCCCGAAACGGTTTTCGGCGATGGAATCGACCATGGCACCGACTCCTGGTCATCTTATGGAGATCCCAACGAAGGCGCAACTGCCGGGCAGGGGGGGGACCGCGATTTTCCGGTCGATTTCGCCGGACAGGGCGGCGCCTGGGGCGGCGAGCGGCGTGTGGGCTCGCGCAAGGACGGCTGTAACAACCGAACGTCGATCCATTCACCCGATCTGCGTCGCTCGGGGGCTGCTTGCGGCGCTGGCGACCTTGAGCGGCCTGGGAGCCTGCCAGGAGCCCTCCACGCGACTCGGTCCGCTGCCCGACCCTCCCGTGCCCGCGGCCCAGGCCCACGCCGCGGGTAGCCGAAACGTGGGTCCACCGGAGCCCTGGGACGAGCTTCCGCCGCGCGCTCCCCGGTCGGCCTGGTCTGTCCACCGCACCCCACCAGACCATCTATCACGTCCCCTGCGCGGTCCCCGCTTTCGTCCCCCGCCGGCGCCCCGGCTGCCGCCGCGCCGGCAGTGGCCTCGGTTGCTCGCCCTGGAGCGCCAGTGGAGACGCGGGCGCAGCGCCGCCGCCCGTCACGCCGCCGCCCGGCTGGCCCGGGATCCGGCCATGGGAACCCGATATCTGGCCGCCACGGTGTGGGGATGTCCGCCCTGCGCCCTCGACGCGGTGCAGCGTCTGCGCCGGCGCCTGGACGCGGCCACCTGGGGGTGGGCCCAGGCGCGCTGGCTGCTGCCGCTGTGCGGGCACCCCGACGCCGCGGTGCGGGCGGCGACCCTGCAGGCCTTCCACTGGGCCGCCACGCGCCTGGCCCGTCCGACCCTTCGCGAGCGGCTGTCGTACCACCTCCCGGTCTTTCGCACGTGCGTGGGGGACCGCAGCCCACGGGTGCGGGCCGCGGCCGTCGCGCTGCTGGGACTCCTCCAGGATCGCACGTCGCACCGGCTGCTGTCGAGCGCCCTGGCGGATCCGCGCCCGGTGGTGCGGCGGCAGGCCGTGCGGGCCGTGGCGCGGGCCATCACGCTGGTGCCGGGGGCCCGGTTCACTTGGGCCGTGTGCGCCCGCCTCGCAGATCCCTCTCCGGCGGTACGAGCCGCCACCCTGGCGGCGGCCGGGCGGACGCCGGGGGCCTGCCCCCTGCCCACGCTCGCGGGGCTGCTAACCGACCGCGCTCGGGTGAGGTTGCGGTTGGTGACCGTCGATCATGGAGAGGTCGGCCTCCAGGTGGCGGGCGGAGAGGTGCGTCACGCCGCCTGGCACGCCTTGCCCGCGGCGCTGCGGCCCACGGCGTCCGGTCTGCCCTGGGACCACCGCATCGCTGACGCCCGCGACGTCCTGGCGCGGGCCGGGCTGCTGGCGCCCCTTGCCGGGGGATCGCGTTGGGCGCTGCGCCCGCGTCCCCCCACCGCGCCCCGCCCCGCCCCGCCCCTTGCCGCGGGATCCGCGCGCCGGCTGCGCCGTTGGCTGGCCGCACCCGCCCCCGCGAAGGGTCCGCTGGGCGGGCAGCAGCACGGGGTTTCGGACGCGGCCCGCACTCGGATCGGGCGGCTGCTCGGGCGGCTGACCCCTGCGCTGCGCCGCCGCGCCCTGCGCGAGTGCGGCCGGCTGCCCCTGGCAGGACCCCGATGGGAGGCGGTGGTCGGCCTCCTGGCGCACCCGCAAGCGCGGACGCGTTATTTGGCCCTCGGCGCCCTGCGCCGCGCCACGGTGGACGATCACAAGCGCCCGGTGCTCGAGCGGGCGCTGTGGCTCGCCCGCCGCGACCCCCACCCCCTCGTGCGTCGGCGCGCCCTGGGGCTGCTTTTCCGCTGGCACGCCGGCGCGGCCGTGCGTCGGCGCGCGCTGGCCGCGCTGCGCGATCCGCACCCGGTGGTGCGGCTGGCCGCGGTGGCCGCCACCGACGCGCTGGACGTCAAGGGAGCCCCGGCGCGGTGGCTCGCCCGGCTCGATGCCGAGGTCCCCCTGGTTCGCGCGGCGCTGCTGTATCGCCTGATTCGCCGGGCGTCCGGGTCCCAGGGCCTCGCCACCGTCCCTCCGGTCGAGACGGTCATCCGCGCCCTGGACCAGCCGGAGCCCGTCGCGCCGGTGGTGCGCCTGGGCGCTGGGCGTCGCACGGTGGATCCGGGCTTCGCCTCGGTGCGCAGCGCGGTGGTGATGGCCTTGGAGGCGGTTTACGGCACCCGCCACCGCGGCAACGAGGCGCAGCGAGCGCGCCGCTGGCAAGACCGACTGCGGGCGCGGGGCTGGGATCTTTGACGCGCGCCGCCACCGCGGCAACCGATGCTTGCCCCGAACGCCCAAAGCCGCTATGCCCCCCGGGTAGCGAACCGGGCGGCCGCCGTGAGCCGGGCGGCCGCCACGGCGGTCGGTGGTCGCGGCCGCGCAGCGCAGGAGGCCCATCATGCAGGACATCGATCCCGAGACCCTGGCCCAGCAGGGAGAGGCGCTAGAGCGCGAGCTGACCCGGCTGCGCGCCGAAGGAGATGATCCCGCTGCCCTCGCCTCGCTGCTGCGGGCCTGGGGAGTCTACCGGGCCCTCGAGCAGGATCCGGAAGGCGGCCGCGAGGCCCTGACGGAGGCGGCGGGCCTGTACGCCGAGCAGCAGGACCCCCTGGCCGAGGCGGGAGTCCTGCACGATCTGGGACAGCTCGAGGCCGAGTTCGGCCGCCCCGAGGAGGCGCTGCCGGTGCTCGCCCGGGCCCTGGTACGCGCCGAGGACGCGGACAGCGCCGACGCCCAGGCGGTGATCCTGCACGATCGGGCCCTGGTGCTCGGGGTCCTCGGTCGGATCGACGAGGCCTACGAGGCCTACGAGGCCGCGGCCGAGATCTGCGCCGAGGCCGGAGAGGACGGCAGCCGCTACGCCATGCTGCAGGCGTGGGGGGAGTTGGCCCTCGAGGAGGGGGACCTCAAGCAGGCCACCGGCTGCTTCCAGCAGTCGCTCGGGCTGGCCGAGCAGTACGACGACACGGTGCGCATGGCCGAGAGCCTGCGGGCGCTGGCGGGGCTGCTGGTGGAGCGCGACGCCTACGCCAAGGCTCGCGAGACCTACGAGCAGGCCCTCGCGCTGGCGCGCCGCAACCGGGATCCCGCCGAAGAGATCGGCATCCTGCTGGATCTGGGAGACGTCCTCATCGAGCTGCAGCAGTGGGGCCCCGCGGGGCGGGTGCTCAACGAGGCACGCCAGCGCGCCGAGCAGGAGGATGCCACCGAGGGCGTCGCCCAGGCCTGGCTCCAGCTCGGAAACCTCTGCCGCGAGACCGAGGAGCTCGAGGCGGCCCGCGAGCGCTTTGCCCGGGCCGTGGACACCTACCAGGGGCTACGCGATCCCGAAGGCTTGGCCGTGGCGCAGCACCGGCTGGGCGGCGTGCTGGCCGACCTCGGCGAGCCGGCCGAGGCGCGGCGTTGGCTCGAGCAGGCGAAACAGGGCTACGCCGCGACCGGCGACGACCTCGGCCAGGCGGTGGTGTCGCGCCGGTTGCAGGATCTCGCCCCCCGGCCCGGTCCCGCGCCCGGCTCAAAGGCCTGAAATCCGCGCGGCGTCACCTCGCGCGAGATCGAAAAACACCTCCCCCCCCGCGTGAAAACGCCCAGCCTCCGCGTTGCCTCGCTCCGCGCCCCGACGAAAGCCGAGGCTTTCGAAAGCGCGTTCTGCAGATAATTGGAAAAAGGGATCGTTTGCCCGCAAGTTCTTCGGTTCCAGACGTGATCTGCTTGCCGATTTCATGTTTTCTATGCTAGTGAACAATAAATGGATTAGCGATCCCTTCCCCTGGGGCAGTGCCCAGAAGGAGACTTGAGAATGCGTGTGAAGCTAGCTTTGACGGTGGTGTTGGCAACCGGGCTCGCCCTGGGCACCCAGGTGGCCTGCGGTCCCACGGGGCCCGACGACGACAACGACAACCAGACGCACAACAACAACAACCAGGTGGGCCCCTGCCAGGATGGAACCACCCAGTGCACGGCGCTCAGCGAGTACCAGGTCTGCCAAAATGGCGAGTGGGTCACCCAGATGACCTGCCTGGATCCCAACCCCTACTGCACCCCGGATGTGGGCTGCACCCCCTGCATGCCCGGGGTCAACACCTGCGACGCCAACAACAACATCGTGGAGTGCACCGCGCAGGGCCAGCCCGGGGCGGTGGTACAGGCCTGCGAGGCCGGCCAGGAGTGTGCAGAGGGGGTGTGCACCAGCCCCTGCCTGGTGGCCGAGCAGACCAACTCCTACATCGGCTGCGACTACTGGCCCACCCCCACGGCCAACTCCCAGCTCGATCCCGAGTTCGACACCAACTTCGGCGTGGTGGTGCACAACGCCAACGAGCAGGCGGCCACCGTGACCATCGAGCGCGGCGGCTCGGTGGTGGACGAGCAGATCGTGCAGGCCGGGGAGCTGTACACCTTCGAGCTCAGCTACGTGCAGGACCTCAAGCTCGCCGCCGGCTCCGAGGCCTCCACCAAGGTGGCCGGGGGCGCCTACCACCTCACCTCGACGCTGCCGGTGACGGTGTATCAGTTCAACCCCCTTGATTACGATAAAAACGGGGTGTTCTCACACACCAACGACGCGTCGCTGCTTTTGCCCACCCACGTGCTTTCCACCAACTACATCATCATGGCCCGCCAGACCTTCGGCGTGGACAACACCGGCTTCGGGATGTTCTCGTTCATCCCGGGCTACTTCGCCGTGGTGGGCACCGAGAACAACACCAGCGTCACGGTCAACTACACGGCCAACACCCAGGGCGGCGGCTCGGTGGGCGCGGAGACCCCCGGCAGCAGCCAGACCTATACGCTCAACGCCGGCGAGGTCCTCCAGGTCGTGAGCGGCATCCCCACGAGCTGCACGGGCACCCAGTCCAGCGACGACTGCAACGGCCAGGGCGGCTCGTGCTCCTATTGCGACATGGGCGACGCCTACGACCTCACGGGCACGGTGATCTCGTCGGACAAGAAGGTGGCCGTGTTTTCCGGCCACGTGTGCGACTTCGTGCCCTACAACTACTGGGCCTGCGATCACCTCGAGGAGCAGATGCTGCCGCTGGAGACCTGGGGCAAGGAGTTCATCGTGGGGCGCACCGAGCCGCAGCACGCCTCCGGCTATCCGGAGGAGCCCAACGTGATCCGCATCGTCTCCGGGGATGACGGCAACCAGATCACCTTCAACCCGCCCCAGGCCCTCGGGGCCACCATCAACCTCAACCAGGGCGACTGGGTGGAGTTCGAGGCCACCGAGGACTTCCACGTCTCGTCCTCCCACGCCATGATGATCGGGCAGTTCCTGGTGGGGCAGAACTACTACACCGATTCGCTGGACTACCACGGCGACCCGGCCTACTCGGTGATGGTGCCCACCGAGCAGTTCCGCAACCAGTACACCTTCCTGGCGCCCAGCACCATCACCTACAACTACGTCAACATCACCAAGAAGGTCATCGAGGGCAGCGCCCCGGTGTATCTGGACGGCGAGCCGGTGTCCGAGAGCGCGTTTTCCACGCCCGTGGGCGGCACCGAGTGGGGCGTGGCCCGCGTGGAGATCACCGGTACCCACCACACCATCGAGTCCAACCAGCCCTTCGGCATCGTGGTCTACGGCTTCGCCTCCTACACGAGCTACAGCTACCCCGGCGGCCTCGACCTCAAGTTCATCAACCCGGTGGACTAGGTTTCATCCCTCCGCAGCTCTCCTTGCCCGCGCCGC
>CAYFWA010000423.1:0-6348 GCA_964346625.1 uncultured Myxococcales bacterium | reverse complement strand
GGGCGCGACCCCGCCGCCCGGACCCCCGCCGTCCGGTGCGACCCCGCCGCCCGGGGATGGCATCGAGCGCGTCCCGGCGAGCCCGGACCCGGTGTCCGCCGCCGACGCGGGCTCCGACGACGCGGAGGCGGAAGAGCTCGAGGTCACGGAGCTGTCGCAGACCGACATCGACATCCTGGACGAGGACGCCCCCGAGGTCCCCGAGCTGGATGCCGCCCTGCGGGAGCGATTCCTCGGCCTGCGCAACGCCTACCTGGCCGAGGTGAAGCGGCTCCCCCCGGCCCAGCGCGACAAGCAGGCGCTGCTGCTGTTCGAGGTGGGGCGACTGGAAGAGGAGATGCTCGAGGATCCCGAGGCGGCCTTCGGCCACTACGCCGAGGCCTATCAGCGCGACGCCTCCCTGCGGGTGAACCTGCGGTCCCTGCGCCGGCTGCAGCTCGAGCGCGACGACATCCCCGCGGCCCTCAAGTCCCTCGACGCCGAGGTCCGGGTGTGTCGCAGCCAGACGCAGCGTGCCACGCTGCTGTATGAGCGCGGCCTGTTGCACCTCGCCCAGGGGGACGAGCGGGCTGCCGAGGGGAGCCTCAAGCGGGCCACGGAGATGGACGCCACCTTCCTGCCCGCGCTGGCGATGCTCGGACACCTGGCCGAAGGCCGCGGGGACACGGCCACCGCCTCCAAGCTCCTGGTGCGGCGGGCCCAGATCTGCGAGGACGAGCACCGCAAGGCCCTGATCATGACCGAGGTGGGCGTGCTGGCCGAGCTCGACAAAAAGCAGGCCGACGCGCTGGATCGCTACCGGATCGCCCTCGGCTACGAGCCGCAGCTCGTAGGGGCACGCTTCGCGCTGGAGCGGCTCTACACGGTCCGGGGGGAGTGGGGCGCCCTCACGGACCTGCTGCTGCAGAAAGCGGATCGCTCCAACGCCAAGCAGGTGGACGCGGCCTACCGATTCATGGCCGCCGCCACCGCGGTGCACCGGCTCGGGGAGGATCTCCGCGCCGCCCTGCTGTACGAGCAGTGCTTCGACACGCAGCCCGAGCGGACGCTGCCGCTCAACGAGCTATGCGACATCTACTCCCGCCAGGGCAAGCTCCGAGACCTGGTCAAGTGCCTGCGCCGGCTCCTCGAGCTCGGCGAGGGCAAGCTCTCTGCCGCCGAGCGCGCCGCGCTGCTGTTCGCCATGGGGGAGCTCTACGAGCGGCTCGACGAGCAGGGCAAAGGCGTGACGCACTACAAGGAGGCGCTGTCGCACAGCCCCGCTTTCTTGCCGGCGCGCCGCGCGCTGGTGCGCGCCCTGCGGGCCGGGGAGCACTGGGTCGAGGTGGCGCAGCTCCTGCGGTTCGAGGCGGACAACGAGGCGGACACCACGCGCCGCTACGACGTGCTGGTGCGCCTGGCGGAGCTCACGGAGTGGCAGATCGAGGACCCCGACAAGGCCATCGCGATCTACGAGGAGGCCTGGGGCACCGAGCCCGGGCGCCCTGCGGCGAGCCGCGCCCTGGATCGCCTCTATACCGAACGCCAGGAGTGGGACAAGCTGGTGGCGCTGCTGCGCCGAGAGGCGGAGCACAGCCGCGATCCAGGGCGTCGGACCACCGTGCTCAAGCGCATGGCGTGGATTCAGGAGGTCCACCTGCAGCGCCCGGACGCCGCCGCCGAGACCCTCGAGCGGATCCTGGGAGATCCCCCCTCGCCGCGAGACGTGACCGCCGCCTTGACCCGGGTCTACCAGTCCCGCAAGCGCTTTGCCGAGCTGGTGCAAAACCTCGAGCGCGAGGCAGATCTGTCCGCCGACGAGACCGAGATCCTGTCCCTGCTCAGCCAAGCCGGGGAGCTCGCGGAGCTCCACCTCAACGACACCGGGCTGGCGCGCCAGCTCTACTTGAAGGTCCTGGAGCGCGACGATCAGTACCCGCCGGCGCTGCGCCGGCTGGCCCGCCTGTACCTGGCGGTCGGGTACTGGGACGAGCTGGTGGAGATCTACCGCAAAGAGCTCTCCTGCAGCCCCACGGGCCCGGCCGCGGCCATCCTCGCCTACCGCATCGGTCAGCTCGAGGAGTCCAAGCTGGGCGATGACGGGGCCGCGGAGCGGTCCTACCAGCTCGCGCTCAAGCACGAGCCCGAATACGCCCCGGCCCTGGAGTCCCTGTCGACGCTGCTCAGCCGGCGGGGACGCTGGAAGGACCAGGTGCAGATCCTGGTGGATCGCGCCGAGCGGATCGTGTCGCCCGACCGCCGCGCAGAGGGGCTTCTGCGCGGCGCGCTCATCGCCTTCCACCGCATGGGCAACGTCTCCCGGGCCCTGGAGCTGTGCCAGCAGGCCTTTGAGACCCACCCGCGCCTGCTGGAGGCCCGCCTGCTGTGGGAGCAGCTCACCGCCTCCGACGATCGGTTCCAGGAGCTGTCGTCCGCCATGGAGGAGACTATGGCCGACGACGGCCTCCCGCGGCGGGACCGCGTGCGGGTGGGCCTGGCCCTGGCCATGATCCGGCGGGTGCACCTGCGCTCGGTGGATGGGGCCCTGGAGGCGGCCCGGACGGTGCTGGCCCTGGATCCGCGCAACCCCGAGGCGCTGTACCTGGCCGCCTCCCTCACCCGCCGCGAGGGCCGGATGGACGAGCTGTCGGACCTGCTGGGTCGCCTGGCAGACACCACGGCCGATCCGGTCACCGCCACCGCGGACCTGATCCACCTGTCGGCGGTGCTTCCCCTGGACGAGCCCTACGACGCGGTACGCGCCGACATCTTCGATCGCGTGCTTTCCATCGACCCCACCCAGCCCTTCGCCCTGTACACGCAGGAGCGACTCGCCCGCCGCGCCGAGGACGTGAGCACGCTGCTGGACATCATCCGGCGGCGCGCCGACGACGACAGCGACGCCATGTCCCAGACGGCGGCCTGGATGACCCTCGGGGACCTGGCCTGGCGGGCCGGGGAGCTGGATCAGGCCGCCACCTGCTACTCCCACGCCCAGAAGATCTCGGGGGGGTGGCTCCCCACGGTGCGGGCCCTGCGGGCCTTGCGGGAGGCCCAGGAGCGCTACGCCGAGGTGGCCGAGATGCTGGAGCAGGAGGCCGAGGTCGCCTCCGATCCCGACGCCGTGGTCAACGCCCTGATGCAGGCGGCCAACATCTGGCTGCAGAGCTACATGGACACCGAGCGCGCCGAGCGCCTCTACCGTCGCGTGTTCGACCGGGATCCTCACAACGCCGTGGCCTTCCAGCGACTGGCCGCCCTGCTGGGCGGGCGCGACGCCCACCCGGAGCTCGTGGAGATCTATCGACAGCGAATCGCGGTGGCCAAGCGTGACGAACGCGTCCAGCTCCTCATGGCGCTGGCCACCCTGTGGGAACAGCAGCTCGAGAACCACGAGGAGGCGGTAGCGGTGCTCGAGGAGGTGCTGCGCCTGGATCCGGGGCGTGCGGACGCCCTGGCCCAGATCGCCCGCATCTACCGCGCCCTGGAGCGGTGGCGCGCCGCCACCGACTCCCTGGAGCGGCTGGTGCGAGCCAGCGAAGATCCCACCCTCCTGCGGCAGGCCAACCTGCAGCGCGCCGAGCTCCTGGAAAAAGAGCTCGGCGAGGATGAAAGGGCCCTAAAGGCGGTGCTGGCGGTGCTCGAAAAGGATCCCGACGACCGCGAGGCCCTCGAAGCCTCGGCTCGTCTGCACCAGCGGCTCGGGCGCTGGGACGGCACCGCCGAGGCGCTCAACCGGCTCGCCGAGAAGGCGCCCCCGGCCGAGCGCGCCCGGATCCTGCTCGAGCTCGCCGACATCTACGAGCGCAGCCTGGACAAGCAGACCGAGGCCGAAGAGCACATGGCGCGTGCGGCCGCCCTGTGCAGCCTCGCTCCCACCGCGGTGATGCACCTGGAGCGCTACTTTGCCGAGCGCCAGGACCACGAGGGCCTCGATCTGATCATGGGCCGGGTGCTCAAGGGCGCGCCCGCGCAGTCCCAGGGAATCGTGCCGCTGCGCCTGGCGCGCGCCCGAAACCTCACCCAGCACCTCGGCCGCCACGACGACGCGGAAAAGGAGATCCGTCAGGCGCTCACCGAGGATCCCAACTCCACCGACGCGCTGCTCGCGCTGGGGGCCCTGCACCTGCAGCGGAGCAACCCGGCCCTCGCCCAGGTGGAGTACCACGGCGTGCTGGAGCGCGATCCGTTTCAGCTCGAGGCCTACCGCGGGCTGCGGCGGGTGTTCGCGAACAAGCGGGAGGCCGACCGCGCCCGGCTCGCCGCGCAGGTGCTCGTCACCCTGGGATCCACCGACGAGGAGGAGCAGCAGGCCGCCGCCTCGGTGCCGCCGCCGGTGCAGGCCCCTCCCCCCGAGACCCCGCTGGGGCTCGAGGGGTATCTGCAGCTCATGGCCACCCGGGACGACGTCCCGCCCGCGGCGCGGCAGCTCCTGTCGGTGCTCACGCCCCACCTGCATCTGGTGTTCCCCAGCAACCAGGAGCGATGGGGGATCACGCCCGACGACGACCTGCCGGGGGGGCACCCCCTCAAGACCCGGGTGCAGGCCATCGCGGCCCTGCTCGGCGTGGACGCAACCTACCGCGTGGCCTTGACCACCACGCGCCCCGACGAGTTCGCGCTGGAGCAGGGCGCCACGCCGGTGATCATCGTGGGACAGAAGCTGTTCGCGAACCCGGACCGCCGCCTGGACTTCCTCGTCGGCCGCGCCTTGGGCCGCATCCTGGCGCGGACCGTGTACCTGTCCAACGCCAACCTCCGGGATCTGGAGGTCACGCTGGCCGGAGTGGCCGCGCAGTACGATCGCAGCTTCGGCCTGCACCTGGGCGGAGACGAGGATCTCCAGGCCGTGGGCCGCAGCTTCCTGCGCCAGCTCGGCCGCAAGCATCGGCGCCTCATCGAGGAGCCCGCCCGCGACTACGCCTCCACCGATCCGGTGGGCATGCACGCCTGGGCCGAAGCCGCCAGCCAGGGCGCCGCCCGCTGCGGGCTGCTGGCCTGCGCGGATCTGATGGCCACGGCGGGGGTCCTGCGCGAGGAGAACGTCAGCCAGGACGATCTGGCCGGCCTGTGCATCTTCAACATCAGCCCCCGCTACGCCGAGGCGCGCAAGCGGCTCGGCCTGGCGGACCTGTAGGCAAAACCGCAACCCGCGGGTCACTGAACCCGACCGCGAGCAACTCACCAGGATGGCCGATCCCATCCCCATCACGCGCCCCACCCTCGGCCCCGAGGAGCAGGCCGCCGTGGCCGAGACCCTGGCCAGCGGCTGGGTGGGACAGGGGCCCCGCACCGCCGCCTTCGAGCAGGAGCTGGCCCGCCTCACCGGGGCGCCCCACGCGGTGGCCACCTCCTCGGGCACTGCCGCGCTGCACCTGGCGCTGCTGACCCTGGGGCTGGGCCCGGGCGACGAGGTGCTCGTCCCGGCGAGCTCCTTCATCGCCACGGCCAACGCCGTGCGCATGGTGGGCGCCACGCCGGTGTTCGCAGACGTGGAGCTGGGATCCTGCAACCTGGACCCGGCCGACGCGGCCGGCCGGATCACGCCCCGGACCCGCGCGCTGCTGGTGGTGCACCAGCTCGGCCACCCCGCGGATCTCGACGCCTGCGGGGACCTCGCCGCCCGCCACGGCCTGGCCCTGGTGGAGGACGCCGCCTGCGCCCTCGGCAGCCGCCATCGGGGCACCCCCGTGGGGCGGCCCCACGGCGCCCTGGCGTGCTTTTCCTTCCATCCCCGCAAGGTGATCACCACCGGCGAAGGGGGCGCCGTCACCACGGCGGATCCCGCGCTGGACGCGCGGTTGCGCCAGCTTCGCAACCACGGCGCCGAGGCCACCGGCGCCCCGGCGCACCTGCCCGGCGCCCTGCGCTTCACCGCGCTCGGCTACAACCACCGGATGAGCGACCTGCAGGCCGCCGTGGGGATCGCCCAGCTCGCGCGCCTCGACGCCCTGGTGGCGCGGCGGCGCGCCCTGGCGGCGCGCTACGCGGCCCGGCTCGGCGGCCACCCGGCCTGGGACCTGCCCGCGGCCCCACCCGAAGCCGAGCCCAACTGGCAGAGCTACCAGCTCCTGCTCGCCGAGGATCACGCCCCCCCGGTGGCAGACGTCGCCCGCGCCCTGGATACCGCGGGGGTGGCCAGCCGGCCAGGGCTCACCGCCCTGCACCGCGAGCCGTTGTATCACCACCCCCACGCCCCGGCGCTGCCCAACGCCGAGCGCATCGCCGCCTGGGGGCTGCAGATTCCGCTGTTCCCGGACCTCACCGACGCCCAGGCCGACCGCGTCTGCGACGCCCTGCTCGCCGCGGTGACCTAGCGCATCCAGCGCATCCAGCGCATCCAGCGCATCCAGCGCATCCAGCGCATCC
>CAYFWA010000422.1:0-6366 GCA_964346625.1 uncultured Myxococcales bacterium | reverse complement strand
AAGAGCACGGCCAAGAAGTCCACCGCGAAAAAGAGCACGGCCAAGAAGTCCACCTCCAAGAAGGGATCGTCAAAGTAGACGACGCATTTTCGCCAGGCTGTTCCTTGGCCTGAATATTTCCGGATCCCGTTTGTCGTGGGCGTCTGGCGCGGAGCGAACAGAGGGACCATGGATCGTCGTGATTTTTTGAAGCGAGCGGCGCTCGACGGCCTCGGCATTGCTCGGCTGGCCGCAGGCGCGGGCGTGGCCGTGGGCGGTTTCGGCGCTGGGGCCTGTGGGCCGACACGAACGCCGACCTCCCCTCGCGGTGGGCGACGGAGGGTCGATGGCGCAGCCCGACCGCGACGCTCACCGCCCCTGCGTCCCTTCCCGGTGGTGCGGGCTTCCGGATCGCCTCGGGAGCTGGGCCTGGCCATGGGGCGCGCCGCCCGGGGCCGGATCGAGACCCTGCTGCAGCGCCGCGCCCGCTGGTTCCGCGAGCTCAAGCGCTTCGCCCTGGCCGATCGGGCGCAGCGCATCGACGGGTTCTCCGCGGCCATCGCCAAGCACCACCCCGCCGCCCTCGAGGAGCTCAAGGGCCTGGCGCAAGGGGCGGGGCGGCCCCTGGTGGACATCCTGGTGCTGAACCTGCAACCCGAGCTCGCCGCGCTGCGACACCAGTGCGGATGCGATGGCTGCTCCACGCTCCAACTGGTGGACGGTGAGCGCGCGTACCTGGCGCACAACGAGGATGGACACGACGCCAACCGGGACCTCATGCTGTTGGTCCGGGCCCAGCCCACCGGGGAGCCGGCGTTTTTGTCGCTGCTGTATCCCGGGCTGATCCCCGGCAACGTGCCCGCCCTCTCCGCGGCGGGGCTGGCCCTGTCCACCAATTACATCGGCGCGGCCACCGTGCGCACCGGCGTCCCCCGCTACGTGGTGGGTCGCGCGCTGCTGCGGGCGCGCTCGCTTGATGAAGCGATCCGCAGCGCCCGGGACCCCCAGGGCGCCTATTCGTTTCACGTCAACCTGGGCTCGCGCGCCGATCGGCGTTTGCTGTCGCTGGAGCTGGGGCCGGGCGGCGTGCTCGCGACGCGTGAGACGCGCGGCGGGATCTACGTGCATACCAACCACTACCTGCTGCCAGGGACTCGCGGCCGGATCCCCGAGATCGGTCTTCGTCCGGGCGGCAGCTCCGACTCGCGCTATCGCGTGCTGCGGCGCCTGGTGGCTCGGCTCCCGACCCTCGACCAGGTGGTGAAGCGAGATCTGGTGCGCCTGCTCGCGAGCCACGAGGCCATCCGGGCGCCCTACGCACCCTGCCGCCACCCGCGCGGCGAGATCCGGGGGCGCACCCTGGCTACGGCTCTGTTCGACGTGGGCGCCGGCAAGCTCACCCTCTACGAGGGCAACCCCTGCGAGGGCCGCACGCGGGAGCTCACGCTGCCCGCGTAGATGTTTGGCGGGCGGCCGCGCGGCAGCGCCGCCGGCGCTGCCAGAGCAGCGCCAGGGGGAGCCAAAGGAGCAGACCGCCGGGAGCTGGCGGTGATCCCGCACCGCGGTCCGCGTTCGACGCCGGGCCCATGCCGCAGGCGCACCCGGCCGAGTGGCGCCCGCCGCCCACCTGGATCTCCAGCTCCACCGTGGGGGCAGGGCAGGGGATGGGCCCGGCGTCGGTCTCCAGCGCGAAGGTCTCTCGCACGGACCCGCCGGGATTTGAGGTCAGGTGTACGCCGAACACCAGGGTGGTGGTCTCCCCGGACGGCACGGCCTCGGCGTTGCTCACCAGGACTCGCGGAGACTCCCAGGGGGCGCCCTCGCCCTCCGGTGGCTCGAGCACGCTGGTGGCGTCTGCAGGGACCACGAGGCGCACCTCTTCGGCCTCCCAGGCGCGGGTGCCCCGGTTACGGACCACCACGGCGACCTCCTTGGTGACCCCCACCATCAGATCCCGGGGCTGGGACACGGACTCTACTGACGCCGCCAGGGGCGGCGGCACGGCGCCCATCACCGCGGGCTGGTCCTCGTCGGTCTGGCCGTCGCAGTCGTTGTCCACGCCGTCACAGACCTCGGCGGGGAAGTCGTCGCCCTCCACCACGCAGCGCACCTGTCCGTCCACGCAGCGCGAGGTGCCGCTGCCACAGCGGTTTTCGCACGGCAGCCCCTCGCCGAGGGTGGTGGGGGAGCCGTTGTCTGCCTCGCCGTCGCAGTCGTTGTCCTTGCCGTCGCAGACCTCGGTGCTCGGCGAGGGTGCCTGGCAGGTCAGCCAGCCGGCCACGCACAGCCGCGTGCCCTGGGCGCACTCTCCCAGGCCATCGCCGGCGCACTGCGCCTCGGCGCCGGTGGGGTCCGGGCCCTCGCACGGGGACCAGGCCGACCACAGGCAGTCCCCCTCGCAGCTTCGCTGCTGGGTGCCGCAGTCGCCGCAGTTTCGGGTCTCCTGATCCCCGGCGCTGCAGACGCACTCGGAGAGGTTGACGCGGCGGGCGCCCGAGTAGCTGCTGGAGAAGCTGCGGCTCTGGCGAACGATGCCGTATACGCAGCCCTTGGCCTCCACCACCTCGTGCTCCCCGTAGGCGTCCCGGGGGCCGATCACCAGGATCACGTGCGTGGAGCTGGCCACCGCGTCCCCCGGCTCCAGGCTGCTCATGGGCACTACGTTCCAGTAGGTGTGATCCGCGGTGAAGCTGGATGCCACGTAGCGGCTCACGTCGCAGGCGTCGGTGGCGTAGGGGTCGGGCACCTGCCAGGCCTTGGACACGAAGCCCGAGCAGTCCGCCCCGTAGGTCCCCGTGTGCGAGCAGTTGGGGCAGCCACTGTAGCCCGGGTCCGGCGTGCACACGCCGGGCTGGCAGTTGGTGAGATCCGGGCTGCAGCCGCTTCGGCACCAGCACTCGCCCCCCCACTCATAGGAAAAGCCCTCGGCCGAGGTCCCCCGGCACAGGATGGCGTCCACCGGCTCCCAGGGCGGCGCGGCCCGCGCCGCGGGCGAAAAAAGCGTCAGCCCGAGCAGGATCGCGCCCGCCATGGCGAGGGCCGCGGTCGCGGCGGACCGCGAGAAGAGCCCGTTTTCGCTTCTGCGTTTCGGCCGGCCGCGGGGCAGGTCACGCGGCGTCCGCAGAGGCGGTCTGCGCGGTTTGCGCAGCGGTTTGCGCAGCGGTCTCCGCAGCGGTTTCCGGGGTATCCTGGGTGTCGCATGCGTCCGGATGCTCATGGCCGCCTCCAATCCCACCGCAGCAGCAGCACGCCGTCCGGCGCGTAGGCGAGCTGCCACAGCCGCCCGTCGGGCCCCACCCGGATCTCGCCGCGCTGGTCGTAGCCGGTGAGGACCCACGGGCTGCGCAGCCGGTCTCGCACCGCCAGCGGCGTCTCGTCGCGATCCCCGCCCGCGAGCCGCACGAGCTGGTAGCGCTCGTCGATGACCCGGTAGGGAGACCGGTCGGCGAAGCGCGCCTCGTGCAGCGCGGCCACCACGTGCCCGTCCGGATCCTCGTCCAGCCAGACGATCCGGCGGATGGGATCGTCGCCCTTGACCGTGAGCCGGGCGTAGGCCGGCGCCGCGGCGCGCCGGGGTCGCTGGTTGCGGCGGCGGATCCCGATCCGCGCGCCCCCTTGTCCGTCCAGCGCGCCGTGCAGGCTCCGGTGGCCCGACAGGGGGCGGCCGAGCACGATCTGCCGCTCGCAGGGGACGAGCCAGCGGTCCAGGACCTTCACGCTGTAGCGGTGGCTCACCTCCAGCCACACTCCGTCATCGCGGGGCAGCAGGGCCGTCACCCGGCCCGGGTGCTCGATGCCCCGGCCCCGCAGGGGCACCTCGGCCAGGGGGGTCCCCTGCCAGTCGAGCACCAGCAGCGCCTGCGCCCCGAGCCGATCCAGGGCCAGCACGGCCTCGAAGCGGTACTGCTCCACGTCGTCGAAGGTGGCGGCGGGCAGGGGGATGGTGCCCAGCAGCGCGCCCCCCGGACCCAGATCCAGGATTCGTAGGTTTACCTGGTCCAGCAGCAGCACGCCCCCGTCGGGCGTCACCGCGAAGCTCTTGGGCCCCTCGCTGTCCGCCTCGCGCCCTTCCACCCGCCCCACGGCGTGATCCCAGGGCAAAAAGAGCCAGTTCTCTGCAACCGGTGCGCTCCCGGCGTCGCCTCCCCGGGCCAACGCCGGCGCTGGCCCCACCGCCAACGCGACCCCCAGAGCCAGCGCGGCCCCGCAAAGCAGCAGCGTGGCTCCGCACAGCAGCCGCGTGGCTCCGCACAGCAGCCGCAGGCGCGCGGCCCATCCGTGCGTCGCTGCCCCGTGCGTCACTCGTCCCGGCAGAGCGTTCGGCATCCACCTCGCACATCGTCTTCGTTTCATGACTTATTTCCCTGTGCCTCGGCTCCGCCCGGAACATCCGCCCGGAGCTTCTGCCCGGGACATCCGCCCGGACCTACTGGTCCTTGACGTGGATGAGCTCGGCGTCGGCGCCATCCGTGGTGACCGTCAGCTCGTAGTTGACCACCGTGGGATCTGCGCAGCTCTCCGAGGATCCCACGTACACGTCCACCCCGTAGAGCCCCGCCGCGGCCGCAGTGAACTCGTGCTGCGGGCAGCGGTAGCTCGGGGGTGGGTAGGTGCAGTCCACCTCGTCATCGGCCTCGTGAAGCTCCGTGCCGTCGGGCCGCAGCACCCGCAGCCGGGTGTCCGCCGCGGTGGCGGCGTCCACCGTGTCCACCAGCAGGTACACGGCCTGCCCGGCGTCGGCGAAAAAGTAGAACCGGTCCTCGATGGCCGTGTGATCACAGCCCAGCAGGCTCGTGCGGTGGGGGCTGTGGGCCTGGTAGCCCAGGGTCACCGTGGCCTGGCCCTGGCTGCCCGCCCCCGCGCCGTCCACCAGCAGCGAGTAGGGGGTCTGGTCGAGCACCTCGAAGCGCAGCACGGGATCGGCGCCCCAGGCGCCGCCGTCCGTGGCGCAGGCGCGCTCGGCCTCCGGAGAGTCACACAGGGTGGCCCCCCCCAATACGCCCTCCCGGACGTACAGCGCCGCGGCAAAGGTGGTGTCGGCGTGGCGGGTGGTGGCCACCAGGGTGCCGGCCCGCGGCGGCGTGAAAGCCAGCCGCGCCTCGGGGTTGTCGTGGTCGGCCGCGCAGCCGCCGCGCTGGCTGGCCGTGCTGGCGGCGGTGTCCACGGCGAAGCGCTGGCCGGTGAGCAGCGCCCCGGTGATGTCCTGCACCACGCCCTGCTCCTCGCACACGCCCTCGGGGTGCAGGCCCAGCGCGAAGACGCCCTGCTGGTCGTCCGCGGTCTCCACCAGGGCGACGTAGGTGTGGCCCGCCTCCACCGGCCAGCTCACCCGCGAGCCGTGGGTGGACCCGGACGCGTTGGCGTCGCAGGCCAGGGCCGCGCCGTCACAGCGCGCGTCGCGGAGCTCCACCACGGTGTCGGCGCTGGTGGAGCGGTGGACCGTGGACAGCACCAGGTTCCCGGAAAACGCGGGTGTCAGAGTGAGGTACAGCTCCCGGGCCGGGTCGAGGGCGCCACAACCCGGCGTGGCCAGGTGGCGCCCCAGGCTTGCATAACCGTAAAACAGCTCCGCGCCGCCGACCAGGTCGGACAGATCCGCGATGACCGTGCAGGGCCCACAGTCGGTGGGGCAGGTATCCGGCGTCTCGTCGGGAGGCGCGCACATCCCGTCGCCGCAGCCCATGGGGCAGTCCTCGGCGCAGTTGGCCGGAGACTCGGCCGGGCCGCACTCCCCGTCCCCGCAGCGCTCCAGGGCGCACGTAGCGTCGCACCCATCCCCGTCGGCCTCGTTGCCATCGTCGCACTGCTCGCCCGGCTCCAGCGCCCCGTTGCCGCACTCGCTCGGGGCCTGCTTCCCTGGTCCGCCGCAGCCTCCCGTCGACGCCACCACCAGCACGCCCGCCGCGCCCCCCATCACCAGCACCCCCGCCGCGCCTCCCATCACCAGCACCCCCGCCACCAGCATTCCCGCCACGGCCCTCGTCAAGCTCGCCTGGCCCTTACCGCGACGGAGGCCGCCATGGTGCGCCCCCTTTCGCGCGTCGCGTCCCGACCCGTGTTCCGACATCAGATACCTCGTGTCGGTTGCAGCACCCGCCTCGAGTGGCCGGGGCTCGCTCCATGATACCAGAACGTCGCGTCGCGGTCTGCAGCCAGCGCCGAGGGCGCCAGATCCGAGGCAGAGGGAGGGACGAGGGGACGGTGTTCCAATATTCCAATTCGATCGGGAACCACTCGATATCAGGCATCAAATCGATGATTGCTGTTGCGGGTGCGCGCCGCTGCACCCGCGACATCATCACGCGGCTCGGTCGCCGTTTTCTTACGATATATAGGCTGGTTGCGTGACGAATACGTAAATTGGAACACCGTCCCCCATTGTTCCTT
>CAYFWA010000421.1:0-6366 GCA_964346625.1 uncultured Myxococcales bacterium | reverse complement strand
AAGAGTGCGGCAAGAGTGCGGCAAGAGTGCGGCAAGAGTGCGGCAAGAGTGCGGCAAGAGTGCGGCAAGAGTGCGGCGAGAGTGCGACGGCCGGGCGGTCAGCGGCGAGAGCGCCCGGGGATCCGCCGGGCCACGCCGCGGGCGAGCTGCAGGGCTATGTCGGCGGGCCCGGCCAGCGGGCCCAGGCGCTCCAGGTGGCCGGCGAGGGCGGCGCCGAGGGCGGCGCCGAGGCCAGCGCGGGGGTGGCCGTCGCCGCCGAACGCGGGGTGCGGCGCGAGATCCGGGCGCGGCCCCTGCACCGGCGTCCAGGACTGGGCGGGCGGGGGCAGCTCCGTGCCGCTGGGCGTAAACAGCCGGTTGACGAACATGGTGAGCAACCGCTCGGCCAGCGGCAGGGGCAGGGCGTTCATGATGTCGTTGATGTCCGCCATGTTGTCGGGCACGCCCACCTGGTCCATGCCCGCCATGCCGATCATCTTGTTGAAGATCTTGTCGTCGATGCGATCGGGGTTCAGGTGGCCGAACAGGCGGCTCACGGTGGCGGCCACCTTGCTGCCGGGCTTGGCGGTGACCTGCCCGGCCACCTCGGCCAGGTCCTTCAGCAGGGCTTCGGTGTGGGGAAGGTTGGCCGGGTTCACCGACAGGTGGATGTTCTCCGGGCAGTCGCCCCAGCGGAGCTGGGGCTGCACGTACCAGCCCTTGGCGTTCATGCGGTCGATGACCTGGAAGACGTTGATCTCGTCCGAGGTGAAGGCGATGAGCGGCAGCTCCGGCTTCCCCAGCACGCGGAAGGGGCCGATGGCCTCGATGCCCTCCACCAGCCGCCCGGTGGCCTCGTACAGGCCCCGGGCGATGTCGCGGTAGCCGTCATCGCCCAGGAAGTGGAGCACGGCCCAGGCGCCCGCCAGCGGACCCGCGCCCTTGGTGGACTGCACCGTGGCGTTGATCATGGTGTAGCCCGTCCAGTCGGCGCAGGCAAAGAGCTGGTGGCGGCGGATGACCGGGCTTTTGTACAGCACTACGGAGGCCCCCTTGGGCGCGTAGCAGTACTTGTGCAGGTCCATGGAGATGGAGGTCACCCCGGGTACGCTCAGATCGAAGTCCACCGTGTCCTGGCCGAGCTCTTTGAAGTAGGGCAAAAGGAACGCCCCGATGCAGCCGTCCACGTGGAGCATCAGGCCGTGCTCCAGGGCGAGCTGGCCCAGGGCGGGGATGTCGTCCACCACCCCGTGGGCGTAGCTCGCCGCGGAGCCCACCAGCAAGATGGTGTTGGGCGTGATGGCCCGCCGCATGGCCTCCACGTCGGCGTGGAAGGTCTCCGGATCCACGGGGGTGATCACCTTCTTGAGCCCCAGGTAGTGGGCCGCCTTGTGAAACGCCGCGTGGGCCGTGGCCGGGAGCACGAGCTCGGGCTCGGTGATATCGGGCCGCGTTTTGCGGAAGTAGTCCCGGGCCGACTTCACCGCCAGGATGATGGACTCGGTGCCGCCGCTGGTAAACGAGCCCGCGGTCTCCTGGTTTCCGCCCAGGTGGCGGGCCGACAGGGCCACGATGCGGTTTTCCAGCTCCAGCACGCTGGGGAAAAACGTCATGTCCAGGGCGTTTTTCGACATGAAGTCCAAAAACGCCCGCTTGGCCACCTGCTCGGCCTCCTTGCCCGCGTCGAAGGTGTAGGCGTAGCACTTGCCCGAGCGCCAGTCGAAGTCCTGCGCGGTGAACTCGGCCAGACGTTCGAAGACCTCTTTTTCGCTCAGTCCCTGTTTCGGCATCGTCATGATCGACCTCGTATCGGTTTGCTGATCGTGCGGTATCAAAGAAGGTTTACGTGTTGTCGCGCTCCGACTCGAGGGCCGGTTAGGGCGGCGTGTTCGCCTGCAGCCCGTCGCGCAGCAGCGCGAAGGTCCGTTGCCCCATCTTTCGCAGGTCGCTGCGACCCCCGCCGGCGTACCACTCCCGCAGGGTGGCCCGTACGGCCCCCATGATGGCGCCGGCCTGCAGCCGGGCGCGTCGTTGGCGCGCGGCGGTCGCCCGAAGGCGATCGCCCAGCGCCTCGGCGATGGCCGCCTCCCACTCCCGATCCAGCTCGAGATCGTGGGCCGCCAGGGCAGGGGTGCGCGCCAGGATCTGCTGCTGCAGCGCCACGCGGTCCCGGCTCGCCACGTAGTCGTCGGCCAGCAGCAGCAGCGCCTGCCGGATGGCCTCCAACCCTTCGTCGGCGTCCTCCGCCTCCCACCCGCGGTGTCCGCCGCGGCCGCCCAGGCCGCCCCGGCCCGGGCGTCGGGCCAGCGCGTCGCGAAAGGCCGCCAGGCGGCGCTCCCGGTCCGGGAACAGCGCAGCCTCCTTGCTGGGGAAGTAGCGAAAGAAGGTCCGCCGCGCCACCTCGGCGGCCTCGGCGATCTGGTCCACCGTGGTCTGCTCGAAGCCCTGCTCGGCATACAGCCGCAGGGCGGCGTCGGCCAGGGCCTCGCGGGTGCGGGCCTTCTTCTGCTCGCGCAGCGTCATGCCCGGGTCATAGCGAATATGGCACTCGGTGTCAATAGGCATCGAGTGACTGTTTGCACGGCGTGCCAGTTTGGCTGCGGGCCGCGGGAGGGCTGGCGCCCATGCAAATGAGACCCATATTCTCGTCTCATCGGGAACCAGTGTCTCATCCCGGAAGCCCGTTCCGGGATTTTCGGAGAGCGCCGCGCGACGAGGGCAAGGCGCGACGAGGGCGCGTACCGGGCGTACGTAACCGAGGAGCAACGCAGCCATCGCCGTGCGGAGCCGGCGAAACCCGGAACAGACTTTCGGGTTGAGGCACTAGGCTTCGAAAACGGCGGCGCGAAGCGCCGGGGACGCGAATCGGCACGGAAACCCAAGGAGTGATTCATACAATGAACGTTGCACAGCGACTCGACAGCGTGAAGGTGCTGGACCTGCAGGGAGAGCCCGTGCGGCTGGGCACGGTGTGGGCTGAGCAGCCGGTGGTGCTGTTGTTCATCCGTCACTTCGGGTGACTGTTTTGCCGTGAGCAGGTCGTGCAGTTGCGCGACGAGTACCCCCGCATCCGGCAAAAGGGCGCCGAGCTGGTGGTGGTGGGCAACGGCCAGCCCTTTCACGCCCGGGACTTTCAGCAGGAATACGATCTGGAGTTCCCCCTGTACGTGGATCCCGACCTGGAGGCCTACGCCGCCGCGGGCCTGCGCCGGGGCGTCAAGAGCACCATGAGCATCAAGAGCCTCGGCCACGCCGTGCGCGCCCTCAAAAGCGGCTCCCGCCAAAAGAAGACTCAGGGCGATCCCTGGCAGCAGGGCGGCGTGTTCGTGATCCATCCCCCGGACACCGAGTCCTTCGCCCACGTCAGCAAGGAGGCGGGCGACCACCCCACCCCCGAGGCATTTCTCGCCGCGCTTTGACTCGGGATTCGGTGCTATAATCGATCGTTGCTGGCGGATGACCCGCCCGCCGGCAGGATCCCGGAGAATGTGCCCGACCGAGCGGACCGTGCTGGTCTTCCCGCCGCAGGCGAGTCCCACCTACGTGCCCCTGGGCCTCGCCAGCCTGCTGGCCCACGTGCGCCGGGAGGCGCCGTCGTGCGCCATCCGGGCGCTGGATCTCAACCCGGGCGCCTGGCAGTGGGCGGCCGGGCGGCATCCCGCCGGAGCGGCCTGCCTGCGGTTTTTCCGGGGGCAGGGTGACAACGGAGCCGGGGCTCGGGACGGCGACGGGGCGGGCGGCCCAGAGGCGGGCGAGGGCGCCGGCGCCGGCGCCGGCGCGTGCGACGGCATCGGCCGCGGCGACTTCTACGAGCCGGCGGCCTACCACGCGCAGCGGGCCGTCTTGCAGGATCTCGAGGAAACCCTCGACGCCCTCGGCGATCGGCTGCGGCGCTGGCTGGCCACCGGGGAGCCGGACGCCGAGCTCATGGCGCTGCTCGACGCCCAGGTCCGCGAGATTTGCGCCACCGGGCCGACGCTGGTGGGCTTTTCGCTCCTTTCCTTTTCCCAGCTCCCCTGGGCCCTGGCGCTGGCGGCCCGGCTGCGCGGTGCCGACCCGGCCCGCGCGTGCCGCGATACGCACCGTGGCCGGCCCGGCGTCCCGGACCGCGCCACGGAGGCCGCCGGCACCGCCGGCGGTGCCGACCGCCCGGCGCGCGCGGGGGCAAAGCCGGGCGAGCGGGCCCCGCGCGTGGTGCTGGGGGGCGCGGCCTGCAGCGCCCTGGAGATCGACGACCTGCTGCGGGCCTGCCCCTTCGTGCAGGGCGTGGTGGTGGGAGAGGGCGAGGCGGGGCTGCTGGCGCTGTGTCAGGGCCGGGATCGGCAGGACGTGCCAGCGCTGCGGTGGCGCGACGGGGAGACGCTGCGCAAAAATCCCCGGGCGCGCCCGGCGCCCATGGAGACACTGCCGCAGCCGGACTGGTCCGACTTCGACCTGGAGCGGGTCCTTTGTCCGCGGCCGGTGCTGCCGGTGATCCAGTCGCGGGGCTGTCGCTGGCGGCGCTGCGGGTTTTGCGCCCACGGCCTGTCCTTTTCCGGTCACCGCACCCGGGCGGCCGAAGACATGGTCGACGAGCTGGAGGCGCTCGTGGAGCAGCAGGGGGTGCGCCACTTCTACTTCGCAGATCTGTACCTCGAGGCCGAGGACCTGGAGCAGCTCGCCGACGAGCTTTTGCGGCGCGAGCTGGGGGTCCACTATCACGTCCTGGGCCGGCCCACCGCGGCCTACACCCCGGCGCGTCTGGCGAAGCTGGCCGCCTCGGGCTGCCGCTGGATGAGCTGGGGCGTGGAGAGCGGCAGCCAGCGGCTGCTGGATCTCGTGCGCAAGGGCACCCGGGTGCCCGAGGTGGCCCAGGTGCTGCTCGACGCCCGGCGGGCCGGCATCTCCAACCTGATGATGATGATCTTCGGGCTGCCCACCTCGCGAGACGAAGACCTCCAGGCCACTTTCCAATTCATCGAGTCGGTCTACGACGACGTGGAGGCCATGACCGCCTGTCCCTTCCAGCTCTACGCCGGGACGCCCTTCGCCCGCCGGGCCGCCGCGCTGGGCTTGATGGTGGACGAGCAGCCGACGCTGCTGCGCGTGGGATCGCGCCCGGTGCGCTCACGCCAGCTCCTGTTTCGGGAGCGCGCCCGCGACGGGGGGCAGCGCCCTCCCCGCGGGCCCCTCGAGGCAGCTCAGTGGAAGCAGCGCCGGCGCTGGCTCGGGGAGGTGCCCTTTTTGGAGACGGTGCTGTGCGAGCACTACCTGCTGCACGTCGCCCACCGCGCGCCGGCCACCCGCCGCGCGCCCCAGGGTCCGCGCCGCACCCCCCAGGGCCCGCGCCGCGCGCCGCGCGGTCCGCGCCGCCAGGCCGCCTGAGCGCGTGAGCGCCTGAGCGCGTGAGCGCCTGAGCGGACCGCCCGGCCCGTTACGCGAGGTGTGCCCTCTGCCTCCGGCCCGGACGAATCGACTCGACGCCACCGAGAACCCGAACACCTCCGCCAGAAATATCAGTGGCTCTACGGCCATGGCTATTGGCTGCCCGGACGATCTTCGTGGGTGGCCCCGGGATCTGGGGCCACCACCAACGGTCAAGGGGGAGCGAGCCCCACGGTACGCCAGGTGGCGCCGGGTGGCAACCGACGTGGGACTGGGAGGTGCCACCCGGATCGTTTTCCAACGCCCCCCCAAGCTGTTTCGCGGATTCGCAGGCCGGCACCGGCGTGCGGCATCGGCGTCCGGCTCCGGGGGCCGGCTCTGGCATCCGGTTCCGGAGGCCGGCTCCGGGGCCGGCCTCCAGCACCCGTGGTGGTTCCGGTCGCCGGTGCCCAGAGAGGGGCGTCTCCAGCTAGGGATGGAGCTGTTCACCTCCTCGGCAATGATGCGAAAAAAAGAAAGGTAACATTTCAGGGGGGGAACCCCACTCGAACATGTACAAGTGGGGTCCCCTCAAGGTGGTGTGATCACCGGCCCGCCCGGCAGCAGGCTAACGGTGGCGTCGAGCACCCCCAGCGCCTCTAGGTTGGCCACGTAGAAGTCATTCTGGAAAGACGACGAGAGGAAGAGGCGGTGGATGATCAGCAAGTATGGTGTGGCGATCGACCAGGGCGCCACGGACCCCGCTTGAGTGGTGAGCCTCCTCGTGTCCGCAGAGCGGATGTCATAGAGCACCATGTCAGCCGGAAACAGGCTCTGAGAGCCGGTGAACTCCGACGTGTTCCAGACCACCAGGGAGCGGTCGATGGGGCCGCTTCCCACGGAGTAGTCATCCTCGAGAATCACTCGTTTCTCGTGGGTCGCGAGGTTGTAGACAACGAGAAAGCTGGGGGGCGTCAAGTGCGCATCGCTTCCCTGGATGGTCACCCAGTCGTCCCACAGAAACACCCAGTACTGGTACCGCGG
>CAYFWA010000420.1:4168-6371 GCA_964346625.1 uncultured Myxococcales bacterium | reverse complement strand
ACCCCGCACCTCCGGGCACTCATCCCGGTCGCCCCTACCCCGGTCGCCCCTACCCCGGTCGTGCCCGGGCGGGTGCCGTGCTATGGTAGGATTTCGAAGGAACGCCATCGAGCAGACGGTTCGTCTCGTCCGCGTCTCGCCCGCGGCTCGCCTCGACGCGACGGCTCCTGGGGCGACGCAGGCAAGCTCACACCGGCTCGTTTTGGAGGCCCACGTTGAGTAGACGGTTCTATATACTCATCCTGATGACGGCTTGCGGTGCCCTCGTCGGAGACGGCGCGGCGGGGTGGGCGCGGGGCGGAGACCCCGGGGCTCGGGCGCGGGGGAGCGGACCGGGCTCGGCCGAGGCGAAGCGCAACGAGACGGTCCGGATCATCGTCTCGCTGGAGCCGCCTCCTCCGCCCGCCCAGCCGAAAGCCCGACCCGCCGGGGCCATGACGCGACCCAAGCCGCGGCGGCGGCGCCGCCGCCGGCGCCGGGTGCGGGGCCACTCGCGCCGGGCGCGCCCCCTGTACATGCGCAACCGCCCGGACGGTCGTCCCACCACCAAGCTGCGGCGGGGGCTGGTGGTCAACGTGATCGAGCGCAAAGGGGACTGGACCCAGGTGGAGACCGCGGGCTTGATCCAGGTGCGGGGCTGGGTGCCGGCGGTGGTGGTGGGGTTACGCGTGCAGAAGCCCAGCAAGCTCTATGACCGCCCCGGGGGCAAGGCCATCGGGCGGGCGGCCGCCAGCCAGCTCGTGCACGTGGAAAGGAGCCGCGGCAAGTGGATGCGCGTGCGCCTCATGGGGTACCTGCCCGTGCGCTGCTGGATGAAAAAGGAGGACCTGGGCACCAAGAAGACCCGCTATCGGCGGCTCAAGGGGAGCTACCCCGGCGGCAGCTCCATGGTGGTGTCCGCCGGGCCGCTGCACGGCTCCGTCAAGGGCCGGGTGGTGGCCCGGGCGCTGGACGAGGGTCGGGTGTACCGCAAGCGCGTGATGGGCCGCTGGTCGCTGATCTGGATGCACGACTACCGCCGGGTGCGCCTCAAGGCGTGGGTGCCCACGGATCGGCTGCGCTGGGGCCGGTATCCCTACTACGGCTCCGGCTACAGCAACTACACCTGTCGGCTTGGCCGATCCGGCCGCTACGTGGCCCTCACCGATCTGAAGATCTATGCCCAGCGCGACGACGCCTGGCCCTCGGTGACCATCAAGCGGGGGGCGCGGTTCAACATCCGCTCGGCCCGCAACGGGTGGGTGCGGGTCACGAGCCGGAGCTGCATCCGCCTCAGCGCCTACGCCGAGCGTCGCCCGGGGGCCTGGGCCCGCGCCGGCGCCGTGCGCCGGCTGCGCAAGCGGTAGGGCGCAGAGCGGGGCCTCGCGTCCTGCCGACCTCGTGACTAGAGCAAAGGGGGGGCAGTCGCGAGCCGAGGGCGCCCAGCACACCCGGCACACCCGGCTCCCCCGGCACGCCCGGCACGAGGTTTGCAAGTTTTGTACACGCGGACCGGACCGGACCGGACCGGACCGGATCGGGTACCGGATCTGATACAGTCGGACACCCGACCGCCGATCGCGCGCCGAAGGGCCGAAAGGAACACCCCCGTGACACAGGAGCCGCCCCCCTCGAGCTCTCCCGGAACCTCCGCGCCCACCCCGCGTGCCGCGCCGGGGCGTCGGCCCGGGCGCGCGGTCTCGCGGGTGGCGGTCTGGGCGCTGCTGGCCATCGCCGTGCTGCTCGGCGCGGGGCTGGTGCTGCTCGGCGTCTCCAACCGCCGCAGCGTGGAGGAGGCGGCCGCCAAGGCCTACGACGGGCGGGCGCTGGACATGAGCCTGTCCACCGCGGCGGCGCTGCGCCTGCTGCGACCGCGGAACCGGGAGCAGCTCCAGCGAGACCTGGAGTCCCTCGTGGAGTCCCCGGTGGAGTCCCTGGCCGTGGTGGGGGGCCGCGGCCGGGTGCTCGCCTCCACCGTGAAGGGGGAGCGCGGCCAGCGTCTGCCCGTGGCTGCGAAGCTCAGGGCGCTGCGTCGACAGGGCGCGGTGCATCGGTTGCAGCGGCTGGGCGACGGTGAGAGCCCGCGCTACGAGGTCTGGATCGCCCTGCACAACCGGAGTCGCTTCCGTCCGGGGCGTCGCCCGCGCTGGCACCGGCTGCGGCGGCAGCGGCTGCGGCGCGAGGGGCTGCGGCGCGAGGGGCTGCGGCGCGAGGGGCTGCGGCG
>CAYFWA010000420.1:0-4068 GCA_964346625.1 uncultured Myxococcales bacterium | reverse complement strand
GCGGCGCGAGGGGCAGGGAGACGCGGGATCGACGCCGGAGAGCACCGACGAGATCCGGCGCGATCGGCAGCCGCGCGAGGGGCAGGGGGACGCGGGATCCACGGCGGGGAACACCGATGCGCTCCGGCGCGATCGCGGAGGGGCGATGCGCCGTGGGCCCGGCCCGGGCCCCGGCCCCGGCCGGGGCTCCGGTCACTTCGGGCGGCGGCGGGGCAGGGGGTGGCATGGGCGGGGCCCGCCCCCCTGGCGCCGCGCCTTCCTCCGGGTCCGCGTGGTGGTGGTGGACGCCCCAATCGCCGCGGCCGTGAGCCGGGCCCGGGAGGTGCAGGTGGCCGCCTTCGTGGGCGGGGGGCTGCTGCTTTTGCTGGCGGTGCTCGCCTTTCTGGCGGATCGCCGCATGGCCCGCGTACAGCGGCAGCTCGCGGCCCAGCAGCGGCTGGCCGAGATGGGCGAGATGGCGGCGGTGCTCGCCCACGAGATCCGGAATCCGCTGGGGGTGATCAAGGGCTACGCGCAGCTTTTACGGGAGGGCGCTGGCCCGGAGCGCCAGGAGACCCTCGGGCGCGTGGTGGCCGAGAGCGGCCGGCTCGAGCGGTTGGTCAACGGGCTGCTGGACTACGCCCGGCCCCCCGCGCCGCGGCTCGCCGAGGTGGACGCGGCTCCGGTGGTGGAGCGCGCCTGCGAGCTGGTCGCCGACGAGGCGCAGGCCCGGCAGGTGCGCCTGCTGCAGGATCTGGAGCCCGGCGTCGCCCGGGTGGATCCAGATCAGCTCCAGCAGGTGGCGCTCAACCTGATCCGCAACGCGGTACAGGCCTCGCCGCCCGGACAGACGGTGACGGTGCGGCTCAAGCTGCGGTCCACCGAGCTGCGGCTGTCGGTGACCGACGCGGGACCGGGCCTGCCCCCGGAGCTCGGCGAGGACATCTTCAAGCCCTTCGTCACCACCCGCGCCGACGGCACGGGGCTCGGGCTGGCCATCTCCCGCCAGATCGCGGAGGCCCACGGCGGATCGTTGCGGGCCTTGCCCGGTCGGGACGGCGGGGCCACGTTTCTGCTGGCGGTGCCCGTGGGCCCCGTCACCGGGGCGAAGGGGACCGCCAGCAGCGCGAAGGGAGCCGCCAGCAAGGCAAAAGGAGGCGCATGACCGAGACACGCTCAGAGCCAGCCGCGCCGGCCGAGGGGACCCGCATCCTGGTGGCCGAAGACGATCCGGGCATGCGGGGTCTGCTGGAGCGGATCCTCGCCCAGGCGGGCTACGCGGTCACCACGGCCGAGGATGGCCAGGCCGCCCTGCAGACCTTTCGCCGGGAGCGGCCCGCGCTGCTGGTTACGGATCTGAAGATGCCCCGGCTCGACGGCATGGCGCTGCTGCGGCGGGTGCTGGCCGAGGCGCCGGGCACGCCGGCGGTGGTGCTCACCGCCTTCGGCACCGTGGAGGGTGCGGTGGAGGCCATGCGGCTGGGTGCCTTCGATTACCTGTCCAAGCCGCTGCCGGATCCGGAGCACCTGCGGGACGTGGTGGCCCGGGCCCTGGCGGCCCGGGGCGCCTCGCCGGCGGCCGAGACCCTGGGGCCGGTCTACGAGGATCCCGCCTTCGCCCACGTGATGGCGCTGGTGGACGCGGTGGCGCCCCGGGACACCACGGTGCTGCTCACCGGCGAGTCCGGCGTGGGCAAGGAGGTGGTGGCGCGCGCGGTCCACGATCGGGGCCCGCGCCGCGACGGCCCCTTCGTGGCGCTCAACTGCGCCGCGCTGCCCGAGACGCTGCTAGAGAGCGAGCTGTTCGGGCACGAAAAGGGCGCCTTCACCGGCGCCACGGGGGCTCACCCGGGGCTGTTCGAGCAGGCCCAGGGCGGCTCGCTGCTGCTCGACGAGGTCGGCGAGATGCAGCCCGCCCTGCAGGCGAAGTTCCTGCGCGTGCTCGAGACCCGCCAGGTGGTGCGCCTCGGGGGCACCCGCGAGCGCGACGTGGACACCCGCGTGATCGCCGCCACCAACCGGGACCTGGACGCCGAGGTAACGCAGGGGCGGTTTCGGCAGGACCTGCTGTTTCGCCTCAACGTCTTTCCCATCCACCTCCCCCCCTTGCGCGAGCGCCCGGGGGACATCTTCCCGCTGGCGCATCATTTTCTACGGGTGCTGGGCACCGGCCCCGGCCGCACTCCCCCGTCGCTTTCGCCCGGCGCCCGCGACGCCCTGCTCGCCCACGGGTGGCCCGGCAACGTGCGCGAGCTGATGAACGCGCTCGAGCGCGCCAGCATCCTGGCCAGCGGGGGTGAGATCCAGCCCGAGCACATGGGGCTCACTCCGGCCGGCACGCCCGCCGCGGCCCCGGGAACCGCGGTCCCGGTTCGAGGCCAAGGCCAAGGCCAAGGCCCAAGCCAAGGCAGCCGGGCGCCCGAGGGAGCCGCGGACCCGGGCGACGCTTCGGCCCCCGACGCGACCCCCGCCTCGGCCCCCGACGCGACCCCCGACGCGGCCCCCGCCGCGACCCTCAAGGAGATGGAGCGCCAGGCCATCATCGACGCCCTCGCCGCGGTGGATGGCAATCGCCGCAAGGCCGCCCGCCGCCTCGGCATCGCCCTACGCACCCTCCAGTACAAGATCAAGGACTACGGCATCCAGTAGCCCAACCCCGAAGACGTTTCCTCTTAGGGAGCGGGTCAAAATAAGGTCTGCAAGTCAGGGCGTCGAGGCGCCCGGCTGGCAAGGCGTGAAGAGGGCGAATATTGCGCGATATTTAACCGATGAGCAACGCAGCCAGCCGGGATGGATCGGCGTCCCGAGTGCAGAGTTTATTTTGACCCGCTCCCTTAAGCCCGTTGCGTCGGGGAAAACGCGACGATGCTACCAGATGGCCGTGAGGGTCGCCGCCCCGTAGATGGACAGCAGGCCGACGCGGGTGTCGTCGGCGGCCGTGGTGTCGTCGGGATCGAACAGCACCCAGACATAGCCTCTTGCCGTTCGTGAGCGCTGCGCTGGGCGCGCGCAGGGGAGCACAGGGGAACGCAGGGAAACGCAGGGGAGTGCACGATCTGCGGTGCAGAATCTGCACCCTGGCGACCCCGGGGGATGCAGAATCTGCACTTGGGACGCTCACTGGGCGGGGTTGTCTTTCAAATGGCTGAAATCATGGATGGTCGGTCTTTGGCATGTCCGTTGCTTTGTCGAGGGAGGCAGTCACGGTCCGAGTGACACAAGCACAAGAAAGCACAAGAAACCCGCTCTCGAAAGGAGGCATGCCATGAAAAAACATCGGATCGAAAACGAGTCGAAGAAACGAAGAGAAGCCCGGGGCCAGACGCCGGCCGATGGCCGCACGAGCCACGCGAATCGTCGCCGGCGGCGCTCCCGCCTGGCGCTGGCCGCGTCGGTGGGCGCCGCGTCCCTGCTGATGATTCCTGCGGTATCCTTCGCCGCGCCGGCCTCGGCCAAGCCCGGAACCCAGGCCGGATCCAAGCCCGGCTGGGCACGGGGCGCCGGCAGGGCGGGCTGCCCCGGCCCGGGCCCGGGCTGGCGACACCGCGGCCGCGGACGAAGGGGCGGCCAGGGGATGATCCTGCGGGCGCCCCTGAAGCGGCTCAAGACGACCCTGGGCCTCAGCGACGCGCAGGTGAGCAAGATCAAGGCGCTTCGCGCGAAGCACAACCCGGCGCAGATGCGCAAGCTCCGCCTGCAGAAGCGGCGCATCCGGGCCAAGCTGCACGCCGAGTTCCTCGAGGCCCAGCCGAACCTGATCAAGATCGGCGTGCTGCACAACCGCATGCAGAAGGTGCGCAAGCAGATGGCCGACCACCGGTTCCAGGTCCGCATCGCCGTGTTCAAGATTCTCACCCCTGCGCAGCGTACGAAGCTGCGTATGGGCCGGGGCCGCTTCGGCCGCGGCCGAGGCTTCGGCCGCCGCGGCCGCCCCGGTCGATTCCGCCGCGGCAAGGGCCGCCGCGGCGGCCGGAGCAGGGGCCGCCACCACCGCCGCCGCCACCGTCGCGGCGGCTGGTAGCGCCACGGGGGGGGGGCGACGACCTGCTCGGCGACGCGTACGAGTACCTCATGCGCCACTTCGCTACC
>CAYFWA010000419.1:2294-6394 GCA_964346625.1 uncultured Myxococcales bacterium | reverse complement strand
GGGCTGCCGCCCGCCGCGCCGGCGCGGCCCCGGCCGGCGACGCGCCGAGCCGGGCCGTGGCGCCGAGCCACCCGGCGAAGCCGACCGTCACGAGCAGGCCCCACTCCAGCGGCTGAACGCGAAAGCGGGAGCGGGAGCGGGAGCGGGAGCGGAAGCGGGAGCGGAAGCGGGAGCGGGTCGAATGGAGCAGTCGCACGCGCGCAGCAATCATGGCCATCACGGGGGAAGTGGTCACTCGGGGGGCGGCTCCTCGGCCTTCTCCACGCTCACCGCGTATTTGGAGATCCCGGTGCGGTTGAGCAGATCGAGGTAGGAGACCACGCGGCCGTGGGAGACCTCCTTGTCCGCCGAGACGATGGCGCGCACCTTGTCGTTGGCCTTCACCTCCGCGCGCAGAAACTCCTCTAGCGCCGCGTCGTCGGTGGGCTTGCCGTTGAGATACAGCTTGCCGTCTTTTTTGAGGGTGATGGCCACCGTGGTGGGCTCGGCCGCCTTGCCCGAGGCGGCCTTGGGCAGGTTCACCTTGATGGCCTGGTTCATGATCATGGGCGCAGCCACCATGAAGATGATCAGCAGCACCAGCGTGATGTCCACCAGGGGGGTGACGTTGATGTCGGCGATCACCCCTTCGTCGTCGCCGCCGGTCTTGGCTCCCATGACTCCGCTACTCCTTACTTTCGGACGCGTCCTTGGCGCCGGGCTTCTTTTTCTCAGCGCCCGCGGCGTCGCCGGGCTTCTTTTTCTCTGCGCCCGCGGCGTCGCCGGGCTTCTTTTTCTCTGCGCCTGCGGCGTCGCCGGGCTTCTTTTTCTCAGCGCCCGCGGCGTCGCCGGCCTCGGGGATGGGCTCACCCTTGAGCTGCGCGAGCACGATGTGCTCCACCGCCTCCGAGTTGGAGACGATGGCCCGCACCCGCCGGCTGAAGATGTTGAAGGCCACCACCGCGGGGATGGCCACCAGCAGACCCACCCCCGTGGCCACCAGGGCCTCGGAGATGTCGGCCATCACCACCTTGAAGTTGGCGGACTCGGCCCCCGAGAGGCTGTCGAAGGCCTTGATGATCCCCAAGACCGTGCCGAAAAGCCCGATGAAGGGCGCGTTGGAGCCCACGGTCCCGAGAAAGGCCAGGTTTCGCTCGAGGCCGAGCCGCTCGCGGGTGCGCACCCCCACCATGGTCTCCTCGGCGGTGGCCGCGCCGCGGTCCGCCTCCCGCAGGCCGGCCCGGGCCACCGCGCCCTCGAGGTTGCGCTGGTCCTCCAGGTAGCGCAGCGCGCCGTCCACGTCGTTTCGACGCAAAAGCTCGCGCAAACGCCCGGCCAGCTCGTCGAACCGTGAGGAGAGCTTCACGAACACCACGGTCCGCTCCACCATGATCGCCACGCTCACCAAAGACAGCCCCACCAGCAACCACAGCACCCAACCCGCGCCGAGCAGGGAGAATTTCAAAAAGAGCTCTTCGAGGTTCATGCCGGATTCTGGTCGCTTTCTGTCTCGGGAAGGGGCCCCCCGGCTCCCCGGAGTCGGGGGCCAGGGGGTCGGGCTCGCCACGTACGTTCCCGAGCCTGGATTGTGGGCTGGTATCCGCGCAAGCCCTGGGCGCCCGGAGCGCGCGCCGGATCTGCGAGCCGGTTCCAGCGTATCGTCCTGCGTATCGTCTGCGGCGCGTCTGCGGCGCTCCACTGAATCGGCCGACGCGTGCTGTGCGAGACATCCGCGCGCGGAATCCAGCGCTAGAGGCCCTGCCGGACGCGGCGGTTTCGTGCTCCGATGGGAAGCTGATGCCGCGGCGGATAATATAAGCTACCTGCAGGCCATGGCAAACGCCCAATCTGGGGGAGAGCGTATCCCCGTCGAAAGTGCCAACTGCCAGCTCGCGTGCCGGCTCACGAGATCGCGCCTCTGGGGCGAACCGCCCCCAAAATCCTGCAACCTCTCGGAATCCGGTGCTCCAGGCTGCTCTTTTCCCCTCGTCTGCGGGGGCGCCGTTGGCTATTGTACGGACGAATCTGCCCTGGAGGACGCCGTGAGCACCGAGAGCTTCGCGCAACAAATCGACCAGACCTGCATCAACACCATCCGGACCCTGTCCATGGACGCCATCCAGGCGGCCAACTCCGGCCACCCGGGCGCGCCCATGGGCCTGGCGCCGGTGGCCTACACCCTGTGGCAGCGCCACCTGCGCTACGACCCGCACCACCCCCTGTGGCCCAACCGGGACCGGTTCGTGCTCTCCGCGGGTCACGCCTCCATGCTGCTGTACTCCCTGATCCACCTGGGCGGCATCCGCAACGCCCTGGCCCGCTACCCCGAGCCGGACCGGCTCGCCGTCACGCTGGAGGACATCCAGCGCTTCCGACAGCTCCACAGCCCCTGCGCCGGTCACCCCGAGCTCGGCCTCGCCACGGGGGTGGAGACAACCACCGGGCCCCTCGGCCAGGGCGCGGCCAACAGCGTGGGCATGTCCGTGGCGGGTCGCTGGCTCGCCGCCCGCTACAACCGCCCGGGCTTGACCCTGTTCGACTACGACGTCTACGCCATCCTCGGCGACGGCTGCATGCAGGAGGGCATCGCCTCGGAGGCGGCGTCGCTGGCCGGGCACCTGCAGCTCGAGAACCTCTGCTGGATCTACGACAACAACCGCATCACCATCGAGGGCGCCACCGAGCTGACCTTCAGCGAGGACGTGGCCGCGCGCTTTCAGGGCTACGGCTGGGACGTGCTGCGGGTGGGGGACGCCAACGACACGGAGCTGCTGGGCAAGGCCCTGGACACCTTCAAGTCCACCCACGGCCGCCCCACCCTGATCATCGTGGACAGCCACATCGCCTACGGCTCGCCGAGCAAGCAGGACAACGCCAACGCCCACGGCGCACCGCTGGGCGAGGAGGAGATCCGCCTCACCAAGAAGTTCTACGGCTGGCCCGAGGACGCGCAGTTCCTGGTCCCCGAGGGCGTGCGCGAGCACTTCGCCGAGCACTTCGCCAAGCGCGGCATCGAAGGCCGGGAGGCCTGGGTGCGCACCCTGGATGAGTACCAGATCCAGCACCCGGAGCGGTTCGCCCAGCTCAAGCGCATCGAGTCTGGCGACCTGCCCGAGGGCTGGGACGAGGCGCTGCCCACCTTCGAGCCCGATCCCAAGGGCGTGGCCACCCGCGCCGCCTCGGGCAAGGCGATCAACGCGGTGGCCCCCCGGATCCCGTGGTTGCTGGGCGGCTCCGCCGATCTCGGACCCTCCAACAAGACCTGGCTCGCGCAAAAGGACGCCGGGGTGCTCGGCCCCACCGAGCCGGGGGGGCGCAACATCCACTTCGGCGTGCGGGAGCACGCCATGGGCGCGGTAGCCAACGGCATGGCGCTTTGCGGCCTGCGGCCCTACGACGCCACCTTCCTCGTGTTCTCCGACTACATGCGCCCGGCCATCCGGCTCAGCGCCATGATGGAGCTGCCGGTGGTGCACGTGTTCACCCACGACTCCATCGGCGTGGGCGAGGACGGCCCCACCCACCAGCCGGTGGAGCACCTGGCCTCCCTGCGCGCCATCCCGGGGCTGTACGTGCTGCGCCCCTGCGACGCCAACGAGACCGCCGCGGCGTGGCGCTTCGCCCTGCAGCAGACGGACCGGCCCACCGCCCTGGTGCTCAGCCGCCAGAAGCTGCCGGTGCTGGACCGCAGCCGCTACGCCCCCCCGCAGGTGGAGCGCGGCGCCTACGTGCTGGCCGACTGCGAGGGGCTGCCGGAGCTGCTGCTCATCGCCACCGGCAGCGAGGTGGCCCTGTGCCTGGAGGCCTGGGAGAAGCTCATCGCCGACGGGGTCAAGGCGCGCGTGATCTCCATGGTCTCCTGGGCGCTGTTCGAGGCCCAGCCCGAGCCCTACCGCGACGAGGTGCTGCCCCCCGACGTGAAGGCGCGGGTGTGCGTGGAGCAGGCCTCCAAGTTCGGTTGGGAGCGCTACGCCGAGTGTGGCGGCGCCATCCTGGCCATGGAGACCTTCGGCGCCTCGGCGCCCCTGCCGCGGCTATTGACCCACTTCGGCTTCACCGTGGACCACGTGCTCGAGGCCGCGCGCGCCCAGCTCCAAAAAACGATCTGCTAACGATCTGCT
>CAYFWA010000419.1:0-2194 GCA_964346625.1 uncultured Myxococcales bacterium | reverse complement strand
GAGGCCTGCTGAGGTCTGCTAACGATCTGCTGAGGCCTGCTGAGGCCTGCTGAGGTCTGCTAACGATCTGCTGAGGCCTGCTGAGGCCTGCTGAGGCCTGCTGAGGCCTGCTGAGGCCTGCTGAGGTCTGCTAACGATCTGCTGAGGTCTGCTAACGATCTGCTGAGGTCTGCTGAGGGCAGCCGCACCCCCCGCCTTCTGCCTTTCCTTCGAGGTCTCGGCCCCCCCCCGCATCCCGGCCCGGTCATGCGTCAGCGCTGCCCGCATCCGCTTGCGATCCGGCCCACCGCCTGACATGATGCTCGTACCCAAGACCCTGGGCGCCAGGGGGACCCGAAACACGAAACCGCTTTCCAATCGCCGCCCCGGGAGCGAGGTACAGGAGCACGGTGTCATGATCGACCTCACCACCACCGCGGTCTGGCGGGACCTGGTGGCGCATCGCCGCGAGATCGCCGTCACCCCCCTGCGCCAGATGTTCTCCGAGGACCCCGATCGCTTTTCCCGGTTCACGCTGCGGCTCGACGACCTGCTTTTCGACTACTCCAAGCACCGGCTCACCGCCCGGACCATGAGCCTCCTGGTGGCGCTGGCCGAGGAGGCGGAGCTCCCCCGCTGGATCGAGGCCCTGTTCAGCGGCGAGCGGATCAACGTCACCGAGGATCGCGCCGTGCTGCACGTGGCGCTGCGCAACCGCGCGAACCGCCCCATCCGGGTGGCGGGCACGGACGAGGACGTGATGCCGAAGGTGAACGCCGTTCTGACACAGATGCGGCGGTTCACCGAGGAGGTGCGAGACGGGAGCTGGGCCGGCGCCACGGGCGCCCGGATCACCGACGTGGTGAACATCGGCATCGGCGGATCGGACCTCGGCCCCGTGATGGCCAGCGAGGCCCTGCGCCCCTACTGGCAAGAGGGTCTGCGGGCCCACTTCGTGTCCAACGTGGACGGCGCCCACCTGGCCGAGGTGCTCGCCGGCCTGGACCCGGCCTCCACGCTGTTCATCGTGGCCTCCAAGACCTTCACCACCCAGGAGACGCTGCGCAACGCCCACAGCGCCAAGGCCTGGCTGCTCAACGCGCTGGGGGACAACGGCAAGCCCGCCCCCGAGAGCGCGGTGGCCCGCCACTTCGTGGCCCTGTCCACCAACACCGAGGCCGTCACCGCCTTCGGCATCGCCCCCGACAACATGTTCGCCTTCTGGGACTGGGTGGGGGGCCGCTACTCCCTGTGGTCGGCCATCGGCCTGTCGCTGGCCTGCGTCATCGGCATGGATCGCTTCGAGGCGCTGCTGCAGGGCGGCCACGAGGTGGACGAACACTTCCGCACCGCCCCCCTGGCCGAAAACATCCCCGTGGTGATGGCCCTGCTCGGAATCTGGTACCACAACGGCTGGGGCGCCCACGCCCACGCCGTGCTGCCCTACGACCAGTACCTGCACCGGTTCCCGGCGTACCTGCAGCAGGCGGACATGGAGTCCAACGGCAAGGGCGTGGACCGCAACGGGCGCCCCATCGTGGGCTACAGCACCGGTCCCATCCTGTTCGGGGAGCCGGGCACCAATGGCCAGCACGCCTTCTACCAGCTCATCCACCAGGGCACCCGCCTGGTGCCCTGCGACTTCCTGGTGGCCGCCCGCAACCACCACCCCCTGGCCGACGGCGAGCACCACCGCATGCTGGTGGCCAACTGCCTCGCCCAGAGCGAGGCCCTCATGCGGGGCAAGACCGCCGAGGAGGTGCGCGAGGAGATGGCCGCGGCCGGCCTGCCGGAGGAGCGCATCGCCGCGCTACTGCCCCACAAGATCTTCGAGGGCAACCGCCCCAGCTCCACGTTTTTGTACCAGCGGCTCACCCCGCGCACCCTGGGGCGGCTCATCGCCCTGTACGAGCACAAGATCTTCGTCCAGGGCATCCTGTGGAACGTCAACAGCTTCGATCAGTGGGGCGTGGAGCTCGGCAAGCAGCTCGCCCAGAGCATCCTGCCGGAGCTCGAGCCCGGGGCCGAAGCCGACGCCGAGGCTGGAGCCTCCGCCGAGCCCACCGCCCAGCCCACCGCCCAGCACGATCCCTCCACCGCCGGCCTCATCGAGGCCTACCGGCGCCTGCGCTGAGCGCGTACGGCGGTGCCCCCGCCCGACTACATCTCCGCCCCTTCGAGGCGCGCGTCGGTCAGGTCGGTGTCGGTCAGATTC
>CAYFWA010000418.1:4160-6395 GCA_964346625.1 uncultured Myxococcales bacterium | reverse complement strand
GCGCCCAACATCCGCTACATGTCGGGCGGGCAGTTCAAGATCCCGATCGTCTTCCCCTCAATCCCCTCTTCCCCTCTTCCCCTCTTCCCCTGCTTTCGTCCGTCCGCCTCCTGGCGGACGGACGAAAGCAGGTATGCAAGCCACCACCTGGCCGGAGGATGCGTGCTCAGTCGCCCAGATCGTGCTGCTCGTCCTCCAGCTCGGACAGTCCCCCCTGCAGCACGGTGAGGTGGGGCCGCGCCGCCTTCTCCTGCTCGGCCTCGGCTTTGAGGTAGAGCTTGCGGACGATGCCCTCCTCGGCCAGCAGCACCCCCTCGGCGAGCACCGCGCTGGAGGTGCCCGCCGAGTCCACCAGGCTGATCTTGGCACCCTTGCGGCGGCTGACGCCGATGGCGAGCCGATCGCGGCCGGTGCCGTCGCGGAGCTGGATGGTGGGGTTGCCATCGGCGCCCACCCCGAACCAGGTCTTGCAGTGCTCCCGCGCGTCCTGCAGCTCGAACACCGGCATGTCTCCCACCACGCGCAGGCGCAGCCGCGCGCGGCCCTCACCGTCGTAGAGGCTGAGCTCGGGGCCCTGCCGCTGTCCGGCCGACAGGCGCGCCCGCAGGTTGCCCTGCTCGTCGCGCAGCGCGAGCGAACGGGCCTGCAGCTCGGCCCCACCGGCGAGCTGGCGCTCGAGCCCCTGGATTCGCTCCTCCAGCTCGTCGAGCTGCTCGAGCAGCTCGCGGTTTCGCGCCTCGTAGAGCTCTTCGCGCTCGGCCTCGCGGCCACTTTTTCTACGTTTTCCTCTCCGACCAAAAGGCATGCTGGCGCTCCGAGGCTAAGGGTGAGAGATCATCATATCACGGCCTCCCGGAACCGGAAGCCGGCCGTCAGACGTCGGAGCCGGCCGCCGGCCCCCGGAGCCGGCCGTCGGAACCGGAGCCGGCCGTCGGAACCGGCCCCCGGCCGTCGAACCGGAGCCGGCCGTCGGAACCGGACGCCGGCCATCGGCCGTCGGAACCGGCCGTCGGAGCCGGCCCCCGGCCGTCGGAGCCGGCCCCCGGCCGTCGGAGCCGGCCGTCGGCCGTCGGAACCGGTCGTCGGAGCCGGACGCCGGCCATCGGCCGTTGGAACCGGCCGTCGGAGCCGGCCGCCGGCCGTCGGAGCCGGCCGTCGGAACCGGCCGGCGGAACTGCGAAAAAGCTGGGGATCTGGCTCGGTGAGCGATCCTGCCGGGTGACCCCGAAGGCTCCCCCGGCGGGGCGCTTCATGATACTGTCGAGACACGATGAACCGTATCGCGAGGTGACATGGCGTATCTGCGAGGGCCGGTACCGCGGGTGCCGTGGAGAAGCGACGAGGTGCGCACCGATGACGGCCTCACCCTGACCATCCAGCACGTGGGGCAGGGGCCCGTCGTGCTGCTGGCCAATGGCATCGGGGTCACCCGTCCCGGGCTCGACTACCTGGCCGCGCACCTGTGCGACCGCTACCACGTGGTGGCTTGGGATTATCGGGGCATCGGGGCCAGCCGGCTCAACGGGCAGCGCGTGACGCTGAGTGTGGCCCGGCACGCCCGCGACGCGCTGCAGATCCTCGACGCCGTCTCGGCGCGGAGCGCGGTGGTGTTCGGCTGGTCCATGGGCGTGCCCGTGGGCCTCGAGATGATCCGCCACGCCCCCGAGCGGGTGGCCGGGCTGGGGGCGCTGTTCGGCGCGCCCGGGCGGCCCTTCCACGCGGCCTTCGGGCGTCCCTGGGCCGACCTGGTGCACCTGAGCGTGGCCGGCGCCCGGCTCGCGCCGTGGCCGGCGCAGGCCGTGCTGCGCCTCGGCGACTCGGTGCCGCCGCTGGCCTGGACCCTCTGCTCCAGCATCGGCTTCGTGGGTCGCGAGGCGCGCCGCGAGCTGTTTCACGCGGACGTGCGCAGCACCACGGGCGCTCAGAAGCGCCCCTACTTCACCACCATGTGGGAGCTCATCCGCCACGACGCCCGCGACGTGCTGCCTGCGGTGCGCTGCCCGGTGCTGGTGGTGGCCGGCGAGCGGGACTGGGTCACCCCGCCCCGGGCCGCCGAGCAGATGGCCTCCCTCGTCCCCGGCGCTCGCCTGGTGCGCATCCCGCACGCCTCGCATTTCGGCGTCATCGAGTGCGGCCCGGAGCTGTGGGGTCCCATGGACGAGCTGCTGGCCGACTGCGCCCTCTGACTCGAGTTTCGCCCTTGTCGTCTGCTGCGAACGGCCGAATCCCGTAATT
>CAYFWA010000418.1:0-4060 GCA_964346625.1 uncultured Myxococcales bacterium | reverse complement strand
ATTTTTTCGCGAGCCCGTATTTTTTCGCGAGCCCGTATTTTTTCGCGAGCCCGTATTTTTTCGCGAGCCCGTACCGATGCGCTCGAGCGCGCGCCGTGTGCGAGAGCGTGAGCGGGGTGATCATCACTTTCGTGAAAGGGGAGCGAGTGGGGCCGATGCGCTCAAGCCCGCGCGGTGTGCGAGAGCACGAGCTGGGTGATCATCTCGGCGATGCGGGGGAGCACGGCCGGGGTGGCCACGGTCTCCAGGCGGCTGCCATCCAAGGGGGCGGTCCAGTCCGGGCCCTGGGCCAGGCGCTGGCGCAGGGTCTCGGGGTCGGGCATCGCTTCGCCGGCCCCGAGCGTACGCAGGGCCCGCAGGATGCCGCGCTGGCGGTCGTCGGCCGGGCGGATGGCCCAGTGGGGGCAGCGGCAGGTGAGCGCCCGGGTCACCAGGTGATCCAGCGCGACGCTCACCACGCGATCGGCGGCGCCCCAGTAGGTGCCCGCCTCCTCCACCCGCCCGAAGACCCGGCCCCGATCTCCGAGCCCGAGCTCCGCGAAGGTCGCCCGGGCGGCCTCCAGGCCGAGGCGATCGCCGGCAGCGTCCACCAGCAGGGTGTAGGGGGCGGATGCTGCGGGCGGCGCGGCGCCTGCGGCGCCTGCGGCGCCCGCGGCGCGAGCGTCGGCACCCCGGGCGAGCCCCTCGGCGGCGGCGCGAATCCAGGCCACCACGTCGTCGGCCCACAGGGTCTCGGTGGCCAGCAGCAAGGTGGGCGCCTCCAGCGGCAGCCCAGCAGATAGCCGACAGGAGGCGCGGCCCTCGTGGATCCCAGCGCCGAAGCGCCCGCAGACGCCCAGGCCCACGGGGATGAGCGCGTCCGAGGCGCGGCCCTCGTCATGAAAGCCCCACGCCATGGACTCGTCGGGCAAAACCAGCCGATCCGGCGCGGCCCGGTGCCACAGCGGATCGGTCCACAGGGAACCCACCACCCCCACGGTGAGGGGACGCGGCGCGGGGGCGGCCTCGGCCCAGCGCCGGGCCAGCACGCCGGCCAGGGCGTCGAAGGCGATGATGGCGTCGGGCCGGGGATCCAGCAGCCGCTCGCGCAGCCGCTCCTCTTTTGCGCCGGCCGGCCGCTGCGGGTCGTCGGCCACTGCCTCGAGCACCACCGATCCCAGCGGCTCGTGGGTCTGGACCTTGTGGCAGCCGCCCTTGAGCTGTCCTTCCTCGAGGTGGGAGACGATGGTGCGCGCCATGGAGCGGAAGGCCCAGTTGAACTCGGCCTCCAGCAGCAGCACCCGGGGCGGAGCCGGGGAGGCTGCGGTGGCCTCCGGTGGGGTTTCGGTCATGAAGGCTGATCCTTGTTCGGTACCTCGCTTCGTACCTCGCTTCGTACCTCGAGCACCTCGGGGTTGACCAGGTGGGCGGGGCGGCGGCCCGCCAGCCAGTCGGCCACGGCCTCCACGGCCAGGCTGGCCATGGCCTCCCGGGTGGAGCGCGTGGCCGAGCCCACGTGGGGCAGCAGCACGGCGTTGTCGAGAGGCAGCAGCGCCGGGTGGACCTGCGGCTCGCGTTCGTAGACGTCGAGGCCCGCCCCGGCGATGACCCCGGCGCGCAGGGCCTCGGCCAGGGCCGTCTCGTCCACCACCGGCCCCCGCGCCGTGTTGATCAGATGGGCGGTGGGTCGCATCTGCACCAGGCGCGCCGCGTCCATCAGGTGGTGGGTGTCCTCGTTGAGCGGGCAGTGCAGGCTCACGAAGTCACTTTCGGCCAGCAGCCGGTCCAGGGGAACCCACTGCGCTGCAAAGGGCTCCTCCTCGGCTGGCGCCAGCCGGCGGGGCTGATGATACAGCACCCGCATGCCAAAGCCCCGCCCCCGGCGGGCCACCGCCTGGCCGATGCGACCGAAGCCCACGATGCCGAGGGTCCGCCCGTGCACGTCGGCGCCCAGCAGCCGTCCGGGCAGCCACTGGGTGTAGCGCCCCTCGCGCAAAAACCGGTCGTTTTTCACTACCTCGCGCGCCACCCCGAGGATCAACGCCCAAGCCAGGTCTGCGGTGGCCTCGGTGAGCACGTCCGGCGTGTTGGTCACCAGCACGCCGCGGGCGGTGGCGGCGGGCACGTCCACGTTGTCATAGCCCACCGCCACGTTGGCCACCACCCGCAGCGCCGGGGCCCGCTCCAGGGCCGAGGCGTCCAGCCGGTGGGAGAGCAGCGGGATCACCGCGGTGGCCTCGGGCAGGGCCGCGGCGATCTCCTCGGCCGTCATCACCACGCCGTCGGCCGGACGCACCACCTCGAGCCCGGGGTCCTCGTCGAAGCGGGCGTCGGGCTTTCCGGGCAGGGCGGCGGCGACGATGATCTTTTTCGGGGTGGCTGCGGGCATGCTCGAGGTCTACCCCGGCTTCGGCTCGGGGGTCAACCGAGTGGCGGCTGAGCCGGCCCGCGCGCTCGCGCGCAGCGATCTTGCCGCACGGCGCCGGCGGCGCTACGCTGGGCGGACCGACGGAGAGCCGAGCACGAGCGGTGGTGGCCCCTGCGCCGCCGACGGAGAGCCGAGCATGAGCGGTGTCACGCAGATTCGAGACGAACGGTCAGTTTTTCCAGAGCCACGGCACCGCGGCGCGCCCGGGGCCATCCTCTGGATGGCGGGAATCCTGGCGCTCACCGGCTGTGTGGAGAAAAACCCCGACGCCCCCGTCGAGGGGCGCAAGCCGCTGAGCCGGGCCGAAAAGCGTCGCGTGGCCAAGAACATCCTGAAAAAACCCCCGGCCAAGCTGCGCTACCGGGTCAACGGGAACCTGGGGGGCAAGGTGGTCTACCTGGGGCTGCACACCCCCCGAAAGCGGCTGATTCCAGGCGAGCCCTTTCCGGTGATCCACTACTTCAAGGTCCTACAACCCATGCCCGGCTGGAAGCTGTTCGTCCACACCAATGGGCCGAAGAAAAAGAGCGACTTCCGCAACTTCGATCACACGCCGGTGTTCGGGCTGCATCCGGTGGCCCGGTGGAAGCCCGGCCAGATCGTGCGGGATCGGCACACCATCCGCCTCCCGCCCAACACGGCATACTCCCACGTGCGACTCTACGTGGGAATCTGGCGGGGCCGGCAGCGGCTCGAGGTGCGCTCGGGCAAAAGCGACGGCGAAAACCGCCTGCTCGCCGCGCGGATCCCGGTGGGCAAGCGCCAGGGCCACCGCCGGGCCCGACCCGGGGCGAGGGGGGCGGCCGAGCGGCGGCCGCGCTACGTGGTGCGGCGAGCCAGCGGCGCCATCACGGTGGACGGCCGGGCCGACGAGCCTGCCTGGAAGCAGGCCCCGGCTACCGAGCCGTGGCGCGACAGCCTCGAGGGCGAGCCCAAGGAGCCACGCACCGAGGCCAAGTTGCTGTGGGACGACCAGCACCTGTACGTGTTTTTCAAGGCCGCCGACAAGGACGTCTGGGCCCAGGTGACCGAGCGGGACGATCCCAAGCTGTGGACGGAGCAGGCCTTCGAGCTGCTGCTGGACGCAGACGGCAACGGCGCCACCTACGTGGAGCTGCAGGTCAACCCGCGGGGCGTGGTGTTCGACGCCTACCTGCCTCGCAAGGGGCAGACGCAGGCGGGCTGGCAAAGCGGCGTGAAGGTCAAGGCGGTGGTGGACGGCACGCTAAACGAGCGCGACGACGAGGACCGGGGTTGGCAGGTGGAGCTGGCCCTGCCGTGGTCGGCGGTCCGGGGCAAGGACACCACCCCCTTGCGGCTCCCCCCCCGGGTGGGGGATCGGTTCCGCGCAAACCTGTTTCGCACGGATCGCCCCCGCCAGGGCAAGCTGCAGGCCTGGGCCTGGTCGCCGCCGCGCCGGGCCACCTTCCACGCGCTGGAGCGCTTCGGCACGCTGGTGTTCGGTGACGCCGACGGCAAGATCGACGTCAAGAGCGGCGCCAAGAGCGACGCTAAGAGCGACGTCGAGACCGACGTCACGACCAAAGGCGGGGACCCCGCTCGGCCGGCGGCGCGGCGCGCGGCGGCGCGGCGGGCGGCGTCGCGGCGGGCGACGTCACCGGGCTCTTCACCGTTCTGACCGAGGGCGACGAC
>CAYFWA010000417.1:3824-6399 GCA_964346625.1 uncultured Myxococcales bacterium | reverse complement strand
GACCCTTGGGGGGGGGCCCCGCCATCAAGCGGGGGGGGGGCTGGGACAGCCCCCCGGAAAAAATTGACCCACGGTCGAGCTATTTTGGATGCCGAATCTCGTGCGCAAGTGACGCAAGAGCTGCGGAACAATCGTATCGAGACCGGGGATGCGTTTTTGGACGAGTACGTGGCCGCGCGGGCGGATCCGGGGGGGGACCGGCGCCGGCTGGAGCAGGAGCTGCGGCGCTTCGACGAGGCGGCGGTGTTCACCATCCACGGCTTTTGCCAGCGGGTCCTGCAGGAGCACGCCTTCGAAAGCGGCGCGCGCTTCGACACGGAGCTGGTCACCGACGCCGAGCCGCTTTTGCGGGAGGTGGCCCAGGATTTCTGGACCACGCGGGCGGGCCGGGCGCCGGTGCCGCTGGTGGCGCAGCTCGAACGCCAGGGGTTCACGCCAAAGGAGCTCCAGTCCCTCGCCAAGCAGACGGTGGAGGATCCCGAGGTGGCGCTTGTGCCCGAGCGGGTGGAGGACGACTGGGCGGAGGCCTTCGAAAGGGCTCGAGCGCTGCACGGCGAGCTGGTGGCGCGCTGGCCCGCGGAGCGGGACGCGGTGCGGGCGCAGCTCTCGGCCACGGGGCTGAACAAGGGGGTCTGGAAGGAGCCGCTTCGCGAGAAGCGGCTGCGCCTGGTGGACGGGCACCTGCAGCCGGGCGCGCCGCTGCCCACCGCGCTCGAGGACATGCTGTGGCAGCTCACCCCGGAGCGGCTCGAGAACAAGACGAACAAGGGCCACGTGCCACCAGACCACCCCTTTTTCGAGACCTGGGGGCGGCTCTGGGAGGCGGTGCAGGCGCTGGACGAGGCCGCAGACCGACGCGCCATGCGCTGGAAGCTGGAGTTCGTGCGGTGGGCGCGCCAGGAGCTGCCCCGGCGCAAGGAGGCCGCGGGGACCCAGTACTTCGCGGATCTGCTCCACCAGCTCGACGACGCCCTGCGCTCGGGACGGGGGTCGGCGCTGGCCCGCGCCGTGGGACAGCGCTACCGGGCGGCGCTCATCGACGAGTTCCAGGACACCGACCCCGTCCAGTACCGCATCTTCGATCGGCTGTTCGGGCGGCAGGGGGCGGTGCTGTACCTCATCGGCGACCCGAAGCAGGCCATCTACGGATTCCGCAGCGCGGACATCTTCACCTACCTGGAGGCGGCGCGCGCCGCCGAGGACGAGCGACACACCCTGGACACCAACTGGCGCTCGGACCCGGGGCTGGTGGAGGCGGTGAACCAGGTGTTCGCGCGGCCGGCGCTGCCCTTTTGGTTCCGGCGCATCCCCTTTTCGCCGGTGGCGCCCCGGCCGGGGGCCCGCGATCGGCTGGAGGGACCGGCGCCCTGGACCACGCCGCTGGAGGTGCTGTTTGTCTCCGGCGAGGCGCTGGGGGTGACCAAGGGGATGGTGCCCAAGAACCGCCTGGGCTCCGCCCTGCCGGCTCTGGTGGCCGCGGACGTGGCGCGCCTGCTCGGCGCCGGGGTCGCCATCGGCGAGAGTGGCGGCGATGGCACGCCCCTGGGCCCCGGGGACGTGGCGGTGCTGGTGCGCACCAACCGGGACGGCGCCGCGGTGCAGGCCGCGCTGCGGCGGGCCGGCCTGCCCTCGGTGCTGCACAGCGGCGCCTCGGTGCTCGACACGGCCGAGGCGGCGGAGCTGGGCGCGCTGCTGCACGCCCTGGCGCGGCCCACGGATCCGGCGCGGATCCGGGTGGCCCTGGCCACGCCCCTGCTCGGGCTCGACGCCCCGGCGCTGCTGCGGCTCGGCGAGGACGAGGGGGCCTGGGACCAGTGGGTGCAGCGGTTCCGGCGGTGGGCCGAGCGCTGGCAGCGCCACGGCTTCTTGCAGGCCTTCACCCGGCTTTTGACCGAGCAGGCGGTGGAGGCCCGGACGCTGGCGCTGCCCGGCGGCGAGCGGCGCATGACCAACCTGGCGCACCTGGGGGAGCTTCTGCACGTGGCCTCGCGGCGCCAGCGGCTCGGCCCCGAGGCCCTGTCGCGGTGGTTGGACCTGGCGCGCCAGGGCGCCCGGATCGATGGGCTCACCGACGAGGACGCGCGCCAGATTCGCATCGAGAGTGACGCCCGGGCGGTGCAGGTGCTCACGCTGCACAAGTGCAAGGGGCTGGAGTTTCCGGTGGTGTACTGCCCCTTCTTGTGGGAGGGGGTGCGGAGCCCGGGCGGAAAAAACGACGCCGTGCGGTTTCACGATCCGGCCGACGGGGAGCGCCGCAAGCTCGATCTCGGCTCAACGGAGCACGCGGTGCACCGGGCGCACAAGAGCCTGGAGGACCTCGCCGAGGACCTGCGGCTGGCCTACGTGGCGCTCACCCGGGCGCGGCATCGGTGCACCGTGCTGTGGGGTCCCCTGGGTGCGGTGGAGCGGTCCGCCCTCGGCTACCTGCTGCACCAGGGAGCCCCGGGCGCGGACACGGACACCGACGCGGGCGCGGATCGGGGCGCGGACAAAAATACGGGCGCGGGCGCGGATCGCGGGGCGGATCGCGGGGCGGATCGCGGGGCGGATCGCGGGGCGGATCGCGGGGCGGATC
>CAYFWA010000417.1:0-3724 GCA_964346625.1 uncultured Myxococcales bacterium | reverse complement strand
GGGGCGCGGACACGGACACCGACGCGGGCGCGGATCGCGGCGCGGATCCGGGCGACGGTGCGCGCGGCGTCGGTCACGACGCGGAGGTCGGGCAGGCCCGCTGGCAGGCCGTGCAAACGCGGATCAAGGGCCTGGGCGACGACGGGATGCGGGCCGACCTCGCGGCCCTCGTCGAGGAGGCCGGGGGACGCATCACCATCCGGGAGGCCGACCTGGCGCCAGCCCGCTATTCGGCGCGCGACGGGCGCGCCAGGGAGCGGCGGCTGCGGGCGCGCCGCTTCGGCGGCCGGGTGGATCCGTTCTTTCGCTCTTCCAGCTTCACGGCCCTGGTGAGCGGCCCCCGGGTGGCCCTGAGCCCGGCGGCCAGCGAGGGCCAGGACGTCGACGAGGTCGCCGAGGCGACCGAGGTGGCGGGCGCATCCGGCGCTACCGGCGCGTCGGTTGAGGCGGTGGGTGAGCGCTCGGAGCGAAAAGCCGTCTCTGATGAGGGTATCGACGGAACCGGCACTGGAGCCGGCACCGGAGTCGGAACCGGAGCCGGAGCCGGTCTCGGCCCCGCAGTCGAAGCCGAGCGCGTGCCCCTGGCGGACTTTCCTCGGGGCACCCAGGCGGGGCTTTTCTTCCACACCCTGTTCGAGACCCTGCCCTTCGATTCGCCTTCGGAGGCGCGCCTGGAGCGGGCCTCGGCGCTTTTGCGACGCTACGGCTTCGATCCGGACGAGTGGGCCGGGCCCGTGGCCGACGCGGTGGGCCGCGTGCTGCAAACTCCGCTGCCCGCGGGGGACGGAACCGTGGCGCTGGCCTCGGTGCCGGAGCGGGATCGGCGGGTCGAGCTGGAGTTCACCCTGCCGGTGGCCCAGCCGGTGGGGAGCACTGCAGACGGCCCGCGGGCGCGGCTGACCCTGGCCCGTCTCGCCGACGCCTTTGCCCGCCACGGGGGCGGGGAAGCAGATGGAACCCCAGCCAGAGCGGGAGCCGGAGTCGGTTCCGAGTGGCCGCGGCGCTACGCCGAGGCGCTGCGCGGGCTGCGCCAGCTCCCGCTTCAGGGCTATCTGCGGGGCTTCGTGGACCTGGTCTATCGTCACCAGGGGCGCTACTACCTGCTGGATTGGAAGACCAACCACCTGGGCGATCGGCCGGGCGACTACGGCCCGGCGCGGCTGCAGGCCGCGATGGAGGCCCACCACTACGTGCTGCAGGCGCACCTGTACGGGCTGGCGCTGCACCGGCACCTGGCGGCCCGGCTGCCGGGCTACCGCTACGAGACCCACTTCGGGGGGGCGTGCTACCTGTTCCTGCGCGGCGTGGGCGTGTCCGCCCCTGTGACTTCGACAGTGACCGCGACCGCGACCGCGACCGCGACCGCGCCGTCGAAGGAGCCCGCGACGGGCGTGTGGTTTTACCGCCCGCTAGGCGCGTTGATGCAGGCCCTGGAGCGCGCGGTGGACGGCGCCGTGGGCCGGGAGGTGCAGCCATGAGCCGGCGCAGGGACGACGCGAGTCGCCACGAGGGGCCAGGGCCGGTGGGCTTGCAGGGCCCCGAGGGCCCGCAGGACGCGCTGGCGCGGCTGCGCGCCGCCGGGGTGCTCGACGCGGTGGACGCGCACTTCGCCCGGGCCGTGGTCCGGCTGGCGGCCGGTGGCATCGGCGAGGTGGCTGGCTCGAGAGAGCGGGAAGCGAGCCCCGAGAACCCGGCTCTCGACGTGGGCCGGGCGCTCGCGCTGGGGGCGGCGCTGTGCTCGCAGCAGCGGTCGGTGGGGCACGTGTGCGTGGAGCTGTCGCGCTGGGCCGACACGCCGATCCAGGGCGCCGAGGGCGAGGCCGTGCCCGGCTGGCGCTGGCCTTCGCAGCCCGGCTGGGAGCAGGTACTTTGCGCCAGCGTGGCCGTGGAGCAGATCCCGGCGGGTGGGGGCCCGGCGGGCGCGGAGGCCGGGGGCGAGCGCGCGGCCGACCGCGAGGACGCGGGCGCCGCCGCGGGCGCGGGCGCCGCCGCGGGCGCGGGCGCCGCCGCGGGCGCGGGCGCCGCCGCGGCGGATCCGGGGGCAGCTCCGCTGGCCGCGGAGCCGCTGGCCACTGACCTGCTGGCCACCGACCCGCTGGCCACTGACCTGCTGGCCAGCGACCCGCTGGCCACTGACCTGCTGGCCGCGGAGCCGCTGGCCACTGACCTGCTGGCCACCGACCCGCTGGCCAGCGAGTCGGTGCCCCGCACCACGCCGCTGGTGCTCGACGCGGGGGGGCGGCTGTATCTGCGGGGGCTGTGGGAGGACCAGCTCCGGCTCGCCGCGCAGCTTCGGGCTCGGGCCGCGGCGCCGGTGCCCGCGCTGGACGGGGCGGCTCTGGCGGGCGGGCTCGACCGGCTGTTCGGGGCCGAGAGCCGCGACCCGGCGCACCCGGCCCACGCCCAGCGGCTCGCGGCGCTGCTCGCGGCGCTGCGGCCCCTGTGCGTGATCACCGGCGGTCCGGGCACGGGCAAGACCACCACGGTGTCGCGCCTGCTCGCCCTGCGCATCGAGCTCGGGCTGGCCGATGGCGGCGCGGTGCCTCGGGTGCGGCTGCTGGCGCCCACGGGCAAGGCGGCGGCGCGGCTGCTGGAGGCCGTGCGTCTCGAGGGGGCGCGCCTGGCCGCCGACGGGACCCTGGCCCCACCGGCGCGCGCGGCGCTGCCCCGGCAGGCCTCCACCATCCACCGCGCTTTGGGCGCCCGGGGGGGCGGCGGGGCGGCCCGCTTCCGGCACCACGCGGGCAACCCGCTGCCCGCGGACCTGGTGGTGGTGGACGAGGCCTCCATGGTGGACCTGCCCCTGATGGCCGCGCTGGTGGACGCCCTGCCCGCCGCGGCGGGCCTGGTGCTGCTGGGCGACCGGGACCAGCTCACCTCGGTGGAGGCCGGGGCCATCCTGGGGGACCTGTGCCCGGCCGAGGCGGCGCGCCGCCCGGCCTACGCCCCGGCGCTGGCTCGCGCCGTGAAGGTGCTGACCGGTGACACGCTCCCCGTGACCGCGCAGCCCCGGGCTGGCGGCGAGACCCTCGGTGTGCGCGACGCCGTGGCGCCACTGACCCACTCGTTTCGCTACGGCGCCGGGGGCGGCATCGATCGCCTCGCCGCGGCCATCCGCGACGGCGACCCCGAGGCCACCCTGGCGGTGCTGCGCGACGAGGCGCAGCCCGCCGTGTCCCTGGTGGCCCCGGAGATTGCCTCCGCGCCCGATACCGCCCCGGATGACGAGGCCGCCGGCGCCCAAGCCGCCAGCGTCAACGCGGCGGCCGCTGCCGTCGCCCTGCGCGAGACGGTGCTGCGACGCATGGAGGTCGGCTACGACGCGTTTTTGTCGACCCCGGTGGAGGCGCCCCTGGAGCGGTTGACCGCGTCGCAGCGCTTCCGCGTGCTGTGCGCTCATCGCCGGGGGCCCCTCGGGGCCGAGGCGCTCAACGCCGCCTTCGAGGCCCGCCTGCGGGCCGGGCGTCTGCGCGGCTACGGAGCCGACGGCGGCAGCGGCAGCGGCAGCGGCAGCGGCAGCGGCAGCGGCAGCGGATGGACGCGCTCCGGCACCTGGTACCCGGGCCAGCCCCTGCTGGTCACCGAGAACGACTACGGCCTGGCCCTGTACAACGGCGACGTGGGCGTCATCGTCCCGGCCCTTGCGCTCACCGACGGCCCGGTCCCGAGGGGTTCGACCGTCCCCCCGGATCCTGCCACACCGGACCCCGCCACCCCGGACCCC
>CAYFWA010000416.1:0-6400 GCA_964346625.1 uncultured Myxococcales bacterium | reverse complement strand
AACGAAACGAAACAAAGCGAAACGAAACGAAAACGAAACGAAGCGAAGCGAAACGCACCGCCGAAGAGCAACCCCCAAGGAGGTAGCCCGAAACGCCCCGCCGATCAACCAGCTCCGTTGACCCGGTCGCCCTTCCCGTGCCAGATCCCCGGAGCATGTCCTCCGGCTCGAAACGCGGCGGCGGCAGGCCCGATCCTTTCCGGCGCGGCGAAAAGCCCGGCCGCCCCAAGCGCCGCCGCCTGGACCAGGCGCTGGTGGAGGCCGGCCTGGCGCCCTCGCGCGCCCGCGCCCAGGCCCTGGTGATGGCGGGCAAGGTTCTGGTGGACGGCGAGGTGGTCCACAAGCCCGGCCACGCCGTGCCCGCCGGCGCGGCGCTCGGCCTCAAGGAGCCCGACCACGGCTACGTGTCGCGCGGCGGGGTCAAGCTCGCCGGCGCCCTGGATCGGCTCGGCTGGGATCCCACCGGCCGCGTGGTGCTGGACGTGGGCGCCTCCACCGGGGGCTTTTCCGACTGCCTGCTGCAGCGCGGCGCCACCCACGTGATCGCCCTGGACGTGGGCTACGGCCAGCTCCACTGGAAGCTGCGCCAGGATCCCCGGGTGACCGTGATCGAGCGCACCAACATCCGCGACGCTGCCGCCGAGACCCTGCGCGCGGCCGGCGGCCCGGCCCCCGACGCGGCCGTGGTGGACGTGTCGTTCATCTCCCTGACCCTGGTGCTGCCGCGCCTGTTCGCGCTTTTGCCCCCGGGGACGCCGGTGCTGGCGCTCATCAAGCCCCAGTTCGAGGCCGGCCGCGACGAGGTGGGCAAGGGCGGCGTGGTGCGCGACCCGGCCGTGCGCCAGGCCTGCATCGACAAGATCACGGCGCTGTGCCGCGAGGCCGGCGCCCGGATCCAGGGCACCGTGCCCTCGTCGCTGCCCGGGCCCAAGGGCAACGTCGAAGAGCTCATCGCGCTCACCACCCCGCCGCGTTCGTGAATTCCAGGCGAATGGCTTGATCGCCGCGCGGATCGGCGCTAGTCAGTCGGGCATGAGAGTCCTCGTCACCGGCGCCGCCGGCTTCATCGGGTCCGTCACCGCCGAGCAGCTCCTGGCCAGGGGCCACGAGGTAGTGGGCCTCGACAACTTCGACCCCTTCTACGACCGCGCCCTCAAGGAGCGCAACCTCGCCCCCCTGCGCGACCACGACGGGTTCACCTTCGTGGAGGGCGACATCCTGGATCGCGAGCTGGTGGATCGCCTGCTGGGCGACCCGCACTGCGAGGGGCTGATCCACCTGGCCGCCCTGGCCGGGGTGCGCCCCTCCATTCAGCGCCCCATGGCCTACCAGCAGGTCAACATCGAGGGCACCATGAACCTGCTGGAGGCGGCCCGCACCTCGGGCACCCGCCGCCTCGTGCTGGCCTCCTCCTCGTCGGTCTACGGCGTCCGCAGCCAGATCCCGTTTTCCGAGGACGACCCGGTCAACGAGCCCGCCTCGCCCTACGCCGCCACCAAGCGCTGCACCGAGATCCTGGCCTACAACTACCACCACCTGTACCAGATGCCCATCCGGATGCTGCGCTACTTCACGGTCTACGGCCCCCGGCAGCGCCCCGAGATGGCCATCGCGCTGTTTACCCGGCGCATGATGCGGGGCGAGCCCATCCCGCTTTTCGGCGACGGCTCCACGGCCCGGGACTACACCTACGTGGACGACATCGCCGAGGGCACCATCGCCACCCTCGAGCACTGCGACGAGGGCTACGAGATCTACAACATCGGGGGCACCCAGACCACGACGCTGAAGCGGCTGGTGGTGCTCATCGAGGAAAACGTGGGCAAGCCCGCCAAGATGGAGTGGCTCCCCGAGCAGCCGGGGGACGTGCCGCTGACCTGCGCCAGCGTGGAGAAGCTCCACCACGCCGTGGGCTACGATCCGAAGACCCCCATCGAGCGGGGGATCCAGAAGTACGTGGCCTGGGTCAAGGAGCAGCCGGAGATCTAGATCGACGGGGCGGGGCGGTGGGAGCGGCTTCCACGTTCCATCGTGCGCGCCGCGAGGACGCGGCGCGCACGATGGAACGTGCTACGGGAAGATGGGACGCACTACGTTCTCTATGAGTCTGCCACCGACCCGTTGCCGATGAGCCGGCCGACGCCGTGGTAGATGAACCCGAGCTCGGTGAGCCGGCGGGGGGAGTAGATGTTGCGGCCGTCGAACACCACCGCCTCGCGCATGGCGGCCTTGATGCGGTCGAAGTCCGGCCGGCGGAACTCCATCCACTCGGTGCACAGAAACAGCGCGTCGGCGCCCTGCACCGCCTCGTAGGCGTCGGTCGCGTACTGCATCCGGTCGTCGGCCAGGATCTCGGCGAAGGTGTCGTTTGCCTCGGGGTCGAAGCCCCGCACCGTGGCGCCGGCGTCGAGCAGGGCCTGCACCAGCACCAGGGCCGGCGCCTCGCGCACGTCGTCGGTCTGGGGCTTGAAGGCCAACCCCCACACCGCGAAGGTCTTGCCCGAAAGGTCCCCGAAGTGGGCCTTGGCCTTTTCGTAAAGCAGCCCCTTTTGACGCTTGTTCACCCGCTCGGTGGCCTCCACGAGCTGAAGCTGCATGTCCACGTCCTCGGCCTGGCGCAAAAGCGCCGAGACGTCCTTGGGAAAGCAGCTCCCGCCGTAGCCGAGCCCCGGGAACAGGAACCGGCGCCCGATGCGGCTGTCCGAGCCCATGCCCCGGCGCACCAGGTCCACGTCCGCGCCCATCTTCTCACATAGCACCGCCATGTCGTTCATGAAGGAGATGCGCGTGGCCAGATAGGAGTTGGCCGCGTACTTGGTGAGCTCGGCGCTGCGCCGATCCATGGTCATGATGCGATCCCAGGTGCGCACGAAGGGCGCGTACAGGTGCCGCAGCATCTCGATGGCCTGGAGGTTGCTGGTGCCGATGATCACCCGGTCCGGCTTCATGAAGTCGTTGACCGCGTCGCCCTCCTTGAGAAACTCCGGGTTCGAGGCCACGGTGAAGTCCACCTCGGTGAACTGCCGCATGTGGGCCTCGAGCTTCTCGGCGGTGCCCACCGGCACCGTGGACTTGTCCACGATCACCGCGAAGCCGGTGAGAGCCTTGGCCAAGGTCTCGCCGGCGGCCCACAGCGCGCGCAGGTCGGCCCGGCCGTCGTCGCCCATGGGCGTGCCCACCGCCATGAACACCATCTCCACTCCGGCCACCGCGTTGGCGATGTCGGTGGTGAAGGTGAGCCGCCCCTTGTCCTTGTTGCGCTCCACCAGGGTCTCGAGCCCGGGCTCGTAGATCGGGATCTCCCCCTGGTTCAGCCGCTCGATCTTGTCGGCGTCGATATCGCAGCAGACCACGGTGTTGCCGAACTCGGCGAACCCGGCGCCCGCCACCAGACCCACATAACCAGTACCAATTACACAGAGTTTCATCGCAAGGTGCTCCTGAAAGACCCGCGCAGTCTAGGCAAACGCCTCCGACTTGGCAATGATCCGGATCACGTTTTCGCACCGCAATCGTCCCCGATGTGATCCGGCGCACGCCGGCGCAAGGGGCGCACGCTCGATCCGCCGCACGCCGATGCCAGGGCGCGTTGACCCCTCGATCCCCCGCTGATATCGTCGCGCTGAGGTAACCCCTTCCATGAGCAAGGAACCACCCGGCCCCGAGTCTGGTCCCGAATCCGGTCCCGAGTCTGGTCCCGAATCCGGTCCCGAATCTGGCCCCGAATCTGGCCCCGATTCGCCGGAGACCGGGCTGAGCAAGCCCCGACCCGACGACCGGCTGCTCGACGAGGCGGCGGAAAAGCGCGTCGCCGAGACCGCCGAGCTCGGCGAGGACTTCGCCGACGGCGACCCCGATCCCGAGGACCTGGCGGCCCTGGCCTCCTGGGAGCCCGAGGCCGCGCCGGGCTCGCTGGGGGCGCTGATCCCCAACAAGTGGATCCGACGCGTGGTGCTGGCCGCGATCCCCACCCTGACGCTGTTTTTCGGCTCCGGGCTCATCCTGGCCTCGCAGCTCAGCCTCAGCCACACCCTCCAGGTGTTCGGCGTGCCCTCGGAGCTGTCCCCGTCGGAGCGCGCGCCCGCGAACGCCGCGGAGATCGACTCCGCCGCGACGACACCCGGCGCCGCGCGGTCCGTGGGGGCAGGCCGGACCGGGGCATCGCGGTCCTCCGCCGCCGACCGCGACGCCATCCTCGAGGCGCTCTTGCGGGCCGGTCACCCCAACGCCCTGCGCGTGGCGGTGTGGGACCGTCGCAAAAAGAAACACGAGCGCGACTTCCGTGCCGAGCTCACCTTGCGCGGCGGCCCGGGCAACGTCTCGCGCGAGCTGGCCTCCACCGTGGCCGGCCCCGGCCACGCCCTGGCGGCCAACTTCCGGTTGCCGGACCTGGCCCCGGGCCGCTACCGGCTGCACGTGCAGACCTGGTACAAAGACGTCCTGTACGAGACGAAGATCCCCGCCCGGGTGGAGCGCTACGCGCCGCCACCGCCATCGCCGCCCTCGGCCGGCGCCCGGGCCCGCCCGGGTGCAAACACCCGCGACGGCCACAGCGCCCCCTCCCATCCACTGCGGCGCCGGCCAGTTCCCATCGAGCAGCCGCCCGAGGGCGCGGACCGCTACTCCCACGCGCAGGACGCCGACGGGATCCACGTGCGCCTGCTGCCCTCGGCGGGCAAGCGGGTCACCACCGAGTTCGTGGAGCACCTGTACGTCCGCACCACCGACGCTCACGGCCGCCCGATCCGCGCGCGCTTCCGGGTGGCCCTCGCCCGGGGCCGCCTCGAGGGCGTGGCCCAAGGGGCCCTGGTGCGCAAGCCCTTCACCACCGACGCGCTGGGCCTGCACCGCCTCGACATCTTGTCGCGCCACCCCGCCCTGGCCCTGCGCGTGAGCTACCAGGCCCGTTCCCGGCCGCGCGCGACCGGCGCGGCAGGCGCGACAGGCGCGACCCAACCCGGAGCCGGGAACGGAAGCCGGAGCAAAAACGGCGAGGGCGCCGGCGACAAGAAGGACGCCGGCGACAAGAGGGACGCTGGCGACAAGAAGGGCGCTGGCGACAAGAAGGGCGCTGGCGGCAAGAAGGGCGCTGGCAACAAGGAAGACACTGGCGACAAGAGGGACGCTGGCGACAAGAAGGGCGCTGGCGACAAGGAGGACGCTGGCGACAAGAAGGACGCTGGCGACAAGAGGGACGCTGGCGACAAGAGGGACGCTGGCGACAAGAGGGACGCTGGCGACAAAACGGGCGCTGGCGGCAAGAAGGGCGCTGGCGGCAAGAAGGGCGCTGGCGACAAGGAAGACACTGGCGACAAGAGGGACGCTGGCGACAAGAAGGGCGCTGGCGACAAAAAGGGCGCTGGCAACAAAACGGGCGCTGGCGAATCGCCGCGCGAGCCACCGCCGGTGCGCACCGGCACCTTCGCCTTTGCCCGCCGCAACGCCCAGGCCGCCGTGCGCCCCGACGCCCGGGTGGTACGGGCCGGCCAGCCCTTCGGGCTGGATCTGTGGTCCCTGTCCGAAAGCGGCTACCTGTACGTCGACCAGTACGCCGACGGCTACCGCACCCACAGCCGGGCCGTGGCGGTGAGCGGCCACCGCGCCCGCCTCAAGCTCACCGCGCCGCCGCGCCCGGGCCTGTTCCGCGTCCAGGTCACCGACGACTTCTCCAACCCGGGCACCGGCATCGTGGCCCGGACCCTGTACGCCGCGCCCGCGGGCGCCAGCCTGCGCGAGGCCCTGCCCGCCGTGGCCCGCGCCATCCGCGCGCGGCTGCCCGTCGGCGACGTCGGCACCCGGCGCCACCTCGACTGGCTCCTGGCCCACGACGCCTTCGCCCGCCCGGGCTACGCGCCCGAGCGGGCCGCCGCCTACCTGCTATCGCGGCTGGATCACCTGCACTACCGCAGCGCCTGGCTGGCCGACACCACCCACGCCGACCGCCGGGAGCTCGCCAGGCGCAAGTCGCACCTGCAGCTCATCTTCATCATCGGCCTCGGGCTCACCGCGCTGCTGCTGCTGGCCGTGGTGATCCCGCTGATCCACACCAATGTGCGCCTGTCGCGCCACGGCAGCATCGAGCGCGACGCCCTGATGGCCGAGTTCGAGGCCACCGCCACCGCCGACCAGCTCGGCGCCGACCGCCACGCCGACGGCGGCGAGCTGATCACCGACCTGCGCCACGTGCGCGAGGACGCTCAGCAGCTCGACCGGCTGCGCCACCGCCTCCAGATCGGCCTGGTGGTCTTCGTCATCCTGGCCACCATCACCGCCATCGTCGGCCTGCTGCTGCGCCTGAGCTGGGGGTGGGGTTGAGCAAGCCTTCGCTGCGGCCCCCGTTGTGGCCGTACACGTTCAGGGGGAATGTCCCATCCCCCCTCGCCCCGAAAAAGCGCGGTTT
>CAYFWA010000415.1:0-6422 GCA_964346625.1 uncultured Myxococcales bacterium | reverse complement strand
CGGGATGGATCGGCGGCCTGAACGATCAGATAATTCGTGATCGGGGCCTGAGTGCCGGGTGGAGCAGCGAATCCCTCCCCTGACCCTGGGATTCCCGAACGTCCCGAACGTTGCGATCGTCCCGGACGTCCCGGACGTCCCGAACGTCCCGATCGTCTCGATCGTCCCGGACGTCCCGAACGTCCCGATCGTCTCGATCGTCTCGATCGTCCCGATCGTCCCGATGGCCTGAACGGTGACAATCGGACGACAAGACCACCGAAGAGAAGAAAGGACTCGAGAATGTCGATCATCGTCGCGGTGGAGAAGGCCTCGGAGTTGGTCATGGCCGCCGACACCCAGGAGAACTTTGGCGAGCACGCCGTGCCGTCGATGCTGCGAAAGGCCGAGAAGTTCCGCCCGGTGGGTGACGCCCTGGTGGGCTGCGCCGGCTGGGCGGTCTACGACAACCTGCTCGACGACTACCTGCCCCGCCAAAAGAAGGTCAATCTGGGCTCATCCAAGGCCATATTCTCGTTTTTCCTCGACTTCTGGCAGGCCCTGCGGGAGGACTACTCTCTGGTCAACCCCCAGCCCGCAGTCGACGAGGAGGAGGGCACCCCCTTCGGGGAGCTGGACTCGGACTTCCTCATCGTCCACCAGAGCGGCCTGTATCACGTCTCCTCCCAGCTCGCCGTGGTGCGCTTCGACCGCTTCGCCGCCATCGGCTCCGGCTCGGACTACGCGGCAGGGGCCCTGTATGCGCTGTACGACAGCGAGCTCGACGCCGAGACCCTCGCCCGCCGCGCCGTGGAGACCGCCATGGCCTTCCGCCCCGACTGCGGCGGCGAGGTGCATCTACGCGCTCTCGCCGCGCGGTGAGGCTCGTAGCCTCCCCTCGCGCCATCTCGCGCCGCGCCGGGAGCGCCCGGCGCTTTCCCCATTGACGCACGACCGATCCCCTGCGCAAAGTGGTGCCCGCGTCGACGGGAGGCGTTGCGACAGCCAGCAGTTGGCCACGGATGGCTATGGACGGCAATCGGGAGGTGTAGATGCTCAACTGGGTCTTTGCGGTGACCTTCACCCAGGAGTCCGCGTACTGGGTGCTGGCGCTGTCGGGAACGATCCTGTTCGTGATCAAGATCCTCCTGGTGATCTTCGGGGGAGACCTCGGCGGTGGGGACGCGGACGTGGGGGGTGGGGATGGCGACGGCGGCGGCAGCTCCACCGGGGTGTTCGCGCTGTTTTCCCTGCAGTCGGTGCTGGCCTTCTTCATGGGGGCCGGCTGGATGGGGCTCGCCTGCCTCAAGGAGTGGCACACCAGCAGCCTGGTGGCCTTCCTCACCTCCATCGGCTTCGGCTTCGCCCTCATGCTGATGAACGCCGGCCTCATGGCGGCCATCAACAAGCTCAACCAGGAGGTCTCCTACGACATCCGGGACGGCATCGGTCACATCGGCAAGGTGTATCTGCAGGTCCCAGCCAAGGGCGAGGGGACCGGGCAGGTGGAGGTGACGGTGAGCGGTCGGCGCAAGGTGCTGCGGGCGGTGAGCGGCGCCGACGCCATCCCCACCGGGGGGCTGGTGAAGGTGGTCGACGTAAAGGACGGGCAGCTCCTGGTGGTGGAGCCGCAGGAGTAGGGCGCGCGAATCGCTTCTCTCGCGAGCGTTCGGCGAGCGTACACAGCACAGGCAAAATGGCGGCGTTGTCCGCGTGAAACGGAGGTTGGGCTCATGGATTTCCTCAAAGGGCTGGGTGGATCACCGTTCTCGATCATCCTGATCGGGGTCATCGTCCTGGTGGTTCTCGCCGCCGTCATCCTCGTCATCAAGCAGTACAAGCGCTGCCCCTCGAACCGGGTCCTGGTGATCTACGGTAAGGTGAGCGGGCGGCAGGCGGCCAAGTGCCTCCACGGCGGGGGCAACTTCGTGGTGCCCCTGATCCAGGACTACTCCTACATGTCCCTGGAGCCCATGGTGATCGACATCGAGCTCACCGGGGCGCTGTCGCTCAAGAACATCCGCGTCAACGTCCCCTCCACGGTGACGGTGGGCATCTCCACCGAGCCCGACATCATGAACAACGCCGCCGAGCGGCTGCTGGATCTGCGGGAGGGCGAGATTCGGGATCAGGCCCGCGACATCATCCTGGGGCAGATGCGCCTGGTGATCGCCACCATGGAGATCGAGGAGATCAACCAGAACCGCGACATCTTTCTGCAGAAGGTCAACGCCAACGTGGAGTCCGAGCTCAACAAGATCGGGCTCAAGGTCATCAACGTCAACATCCGCGACATCACCGACGAGTCGGGCTACATCAACGCCATCGGCCAGAAGGCCGCCGCCGAGGCCATCAACGTGGCGAAGGTGGAGGTGGCCGAGGCGGAGAAGGCCGGCGAGATCGGCCAGGCCACCGCCATGCGCGACAAGGACGTTAACGTGGCCAAGCTCCACTCCGAGTCGGCCATGGGCCAGAAGGAGGCGGAGATGAACCAGCGCATCAAGGTGGCCAGCCTCGAGACCACCTCGGTGTCCGGCGAGAAGGAGGCGGAGCGCGATCAGCGCATCAAGGTGGCGGCCTACGAGGCCGAGGGCGTGGCTGGCGAGGCGGAGGCGCGCCGCAATCAGGAGGTGGCCGTGGCCGAGCAGTGGGCCAAGGGCGAGACGGGCAAGAAGAACGCCGAGAAGGACCAGCGTGTGGCCGTGGCCGGCCTCGAGGCGGGCGCCGTGGAGGGCGAGAACCAGTCCAAGGCGTCCATTGCCGATTACAATGCCCTGCTCGCCAAGCGAGAGGCCGACGCCCAGCGCACGGGTGAGACCGCGAAGGCCAACGCCCAGCGCGACGTGCTGCGGGCCGAGAAGGAGGCCGAGGCGGCGCGGCTAGAGAAGGAGCAGCTCGCCCAGCAGGAGGTCGAGAAGAAGAAGATCGAGGTGGACGCCGAGGCCGAGGCCGAGCGCGCTCGCCGCGTCGCCCGCGGTGAGGCCGACGCCGTGCTGGCCAAGTACAACGCCGAGGCCGAGGGTACCCAGTCCGTGCTGGTGGCCAAGGCCAAGGGGTACCAGGAGCTGCTCAACGCCTGCGGCACCAAGAAGGAGCTCGCCCCCACCCTGCTCATCATCGAGAAGCTCAACGCCCTGGTGGCCGAGCAGGTCAAGGCAATCCAGAACCTCAAGATCGACAAGATCACCGTGTGGGACGGCGGCGCCGGCGCCGGCGCCGGCGGCGATGGCGGCTCCACCTCTGGCTTCCTTCGAAGCCTCATCGGCTCGCTGCCCCCCATGCACGAGCTCGCCCGCCAGGCCGGCGTGGAGCTCCCCGGCGTGCTCGGCCAGGTGCGGGACGGGGGCGAAGAGGGCGCCAGCGCGGCCAAGGGCGCCGAGGCCCCCGTCTCCACGCCGCCCACCAAGCCCGCCCGCGAGGCCGCTCGCGACAGCGCCCAGCAGAAGCCTCAGGCGCCCTCCACCCCAGCAGGCGACGCCTGATCCCCATCACATCCCCGTCCCCACCTCTCCCACCTTTCCCACCTCTCCCGAATTGGAGAATTCGAGATCCGTCCCCACCTCTGCGTCCCCACCTCTGCGTTCCGCTTGCGCCCTGTCCCCCGAATTGAAGAATTCGAGATCCGTCCCCACCTCTGCGTCGAGATCCGTCCCCACCTCTGCGTCCCCACCTCTGCGAGATCCGTCTCTGTCGTCCCCACCTCTGTCCCCGCTTGCGCGCTTGCGCCCCGCCTGCGCCTGTTGTCCGTCCCCGCCTGTTGTCCCCACCTCTTACGGGCTGTGGCGGCGGCGGCCGGCCAGGATTAGGGCGATGCCTAGGAGGATTAGGACGAGGGCGGCGATGGCGACCAGGCGGGCGCGGCTGGCGCAGCCTGCTCCGGTGGTCTCGCCCTGGTTTCCGGTTCCGGGGGGCGTGGCGGGGTGGGCGCCGCCGCGGGCGACCCGCAGGGTCACGTGGGCGGTGGCCGGGGCGCCCAGCTCGTCGCGCAGGGTGACCGTGACGCGGTGGGCGCCGGGCTCGCGGAACCGCAGGGTGGCGCGGCGGGCCCGCGCCCCGCGGCCCCGGGGGTCGGCGATCCGGGGAGTGAGCAGGCGGTGGCCGTCGGGGTCCACGCCTCGGGTTTCGAACGTCACCGGGGTGTCCATCGACACTTCGTGCGTGTCGCCGGGCTTTACGTCGCGGCCATTTACCTGCAGGAAGGCGCCGGGGGGGCGGTTGCGGGCGGCGGGCACGGCGCGTACGGTGAAGCGCTGGATCCCGGCGGCGGAGCGCGCCACGCGCGGTCCGGCGGCGGGGAGGCGCACCTGCAGATAGTAGACGGCCTCCCGCGCGGTTTGCCGAGTCGCGGCGGCGGATCGCGGGACCGCGGCAGCGGGCCTGGTTCGTCTGTGTGCCGAAGATGGGGCCGAGGAGGAAGGATTCGGGTCGAGGGGGGCCACGTCCAGCAGGCGCACGGTGGCAGGGCCGGCGTCGAAGCGGTAGCCCCGGGGGCGGTGGGGGAGCACGGCCCGCAGGCGGACGGTGACCGCGCGCGGCAGGCCGGTGTGCAGGGTGGCCACCTCACCGTGCTTTTGCCCCGTCGTGGCCCAGAGGTTGCCCGCGGGCACGGACGGTAGCGCGGGTTTTATGGAAAACGGCGTGGTATCCAGCGCGCCGTCCGGGCGGAGGGTGAGCAGGCGGTAGCCCCAGTAGCCGCCGGTCTTGGGGGCGGCGCTGGCGGTGGTGACCTTGACGAAGGTCACCGAGCGGCGGGCCACGATGCCGTCGCGGATGGGCGTGTCGGGGGGGTAGCGGTGGCGGCGGTCTCGGTGCACATGACCGGTGAGGTAGACGCCCCCGTGGCGGGCCAGCACCCTCAGCAGGGCGTGGCCGCTGTGGCGCACCGCGGTCTCGCGATCCCGGCTGTCGGCGGGGTTGGAGTCCCACGCGCCGTCGTAGTTCCAGGCCTCGAAGTGGTCGGGGCCCACCGGATCCGTGGGGAAGGCATGGTTGGGGTGGTAGGCCGCGCCGGTGGGGTTGCCCCGGGGGTCGTGGTGGCCGAGCACTACCAGGCGCTGGCCCCTGGCGGAGGCCGCGCGGGCCTGGCGTCCCAGCCAGCGAAGCTGCGCCACCGAGAGGTAGCCGCCGTAGTTGTCCACCAGGGGGGCCCCCAGGTGCAGGCCACGGATGTCTACCCACAACGAGTAGGCGTGGCGGCGCTCCGGAGTACCGTCGTAGGTGTTCAGGGCGATGAACCGGGTGCGTCCCAGCTCGAAGGCGTAGTGGGGGGGGCCCAGGGTGCGGCGATAGGCGGCGAGCCCGTCGGAAAGCAGCCGGCTGAACAGCACGGGGCGCAGATCGCCGTAGACACAGGTCAGAAACTTCCACAGGAGCCGCCACTGCCGGTGGGGTCGCCGGGGGAGGTGCTCGCGGCAGCGGACCATGCCCGCCGCGAGCTTGGGTAGGCTGGCCTTGAGATTCAGCCCGTAGCGTGCGTAGGCGTCGTGGTTGCCCGGGACGAAGAAGGTGGCGGGGCCCGGGGTGTCGAGGCGTCCATTTTCGCTGGCGCCGGTGCCGTTGACGCTGGCGTCGGACGCGGCGCTGTGGCCCTGCCACAGGGCGAGGGCCTCGGGATACTCCTTTGCATAGTCGAGGCCGAAGAGCAGGTCTCCCAGGTGGAGCACGAGGTCGGGATCCAACAGATCGAGCTCGTGGCGGCCCTGGCGGGCGATGGCGTCGTGGTCGTGGCGGGCGCCACGGCGCGGGAAGGCCCCGGCGTGGCGCGCGCCTCGCAGCAGGTGGGCGCTCGGGTCCCAGAGCTGGTGATCCGCCACCACCACGATCCGGCGCGGTCCCGTGGCCCGGTGCAGCACCCGGACGGCGCGGCGGTGTGTGGCCTGTCGGCCGTCGGGGAGCCTGACGGAGAGGTCGTAGCTCTCCCGCGGGGTCGACGCCGGCACCGTACAGGTGATCTCGGTCAGGGGCCCGGACGTCGTCGCCGCGGTGGCTGCAGCCGCGGTGGCGGCGGTCGCGCGGCGGACGCCCTCCACGGGCAGCGTCGTAGACCAGCGGTGTCCGGCGATTCGCGTGTGCAGCGTGACGCGCAGGCCCGCCCAGGGCCGACGGTCGGGCAAGGCGGCGGCCACCCGGATGGACAACCGGTTGCCCGCTCGCGTCAGGGCCGGCGCGCCGGGGCTGGGGTGGGCCAGCCACCGGATGGATCCGGGGAGGGGCCGTGTCTGGGGCGCGGGGGGGCGCTGGGCGTAGAACGGATCCGGCAGGTGCATGCGAAAGCCGAGGCTCGCGGGCGGTGTTCGGCTGGACGCGCCGCTGGGCGGCGCGGGAGGGGGCGCCGGGGCGAGCAGCAGCAGGGCGGCAAGGAGGCGAGCCATCCCTGGGTTTACCCCTGGTTAGGGCTCGTCCAAGAATAACTTCGGCATTCGGCCGCCGATCCATCCCGGCGC
>CAYFWA010000414.1:0-6427 GCA_964346625.1 uncultured Myxococcales bacterium | reverse complement strand
GGGGGACGCTGGCAGGGACGAGGGCGGGGCGCCCGGGAGGGCATACTTGGTGCCCGTCGCCCGGGTTGCTATGATGGCCGGCATGACGGCTGACCGCTCCGCGTCCCTGGTGGGGGAGATCCTGGACGGAAAGTACGAGGTGGTGCGCCTGGTGGGCGAGGGGGCCATGGGGGCGGTCTACGAGGCCGTACAGTCCATGATCGGCCGCAAGGTGGCGGTGAAGGTGCTGCGCGATGAGCTGGCCACCAGCCCCGACATGATGACGCGCTTTTTGCAGGAGGCGCGGGTGGCCGGCAGCCTGGGTCACGCGAACATCTGCGAGGTCACCGACCTCGGCGTGCTGGCCAGCGGCGCGCCCTACCTGGTGATGCCCCTGCTCGAGGGCCGGTCCCTGCGCGCCGAGCTGGCGGCGGTGGCGGGCCCGCTGGCGCTGGAGCGGACCTTCGACCTCATCTACCAGGTGCTCACCGCGGTGCAGCGGGCCCACGAGGAGAGCATCGTCCACCGGGACCTCAAGCCGGACAACATCTTCTTGACCCGGGTGGCCGAGCGCGGCGACTTCGTGAAAATCCTGGACTTCGGCATCTCCAAGGTGCTTCCCGACGCCACCGGCCCTTCGGGTCAAATCACCCGCACGGGCATGGTGCTCGGTACGCCGTATTACATGGCGCCGGAGCAGGCTCACGGCGACCGGAACGTGGACCACCGCGCGGACATCTACGCCGTGGGGGTGATCCTGTACGAGCTGCTCACCGGGGAGCGCCCCTTTGGCGGACACTCCTACAACGAGATCATCATCCAGATCGTCACCGCGGACTTCCCCCGCGCTCGCTCGAAAAACCCGCAGGTGCCGGTGCGCGTGGAGCAGGTGCTGCAGCAGGCCGTGGCCAAGGATCCTTCCGCCCGCTGGCCCTCGGCCCGGGATCTCAAACGCGCCCTGATCCAGGAGGCTCACGTGGCGGGCGTCCCCCTGCCCGCTTACCTGCAGGTGCCAGATGTCACGGGGGAGGTCCCCCTGCCGGGCTCGGCCGATCAGGCCGCCCAGGCCGCCGCGGGGGCCCAGGCGCCCGCGCCCGCGCCCGCGCCTGGCGGCGGGGCGACCCAGACCGCGGGGGCGGGCGCGCCCCAGGCGAGGCCTGGGGGCGCGGGCCTCGCGCCGACCCGCACCATGGACGAGCCGGATCCCGGGGTCGGGGCCGGAGCCGGGGTCGGAGCAGCGCCAGCTGGCCTACCGGAGACCCTGGCCTTCGGAGGAGCCGGTGACGGCGTAGCGGCGACGCCCGGCGCTTCCGCCTCGCCTCGCGCTTTCGCCGAGCCTGGCGACGGGGCCGAGGGCGGGCTTTCGCTGCCCGACGGGGATCTCAGACTCGACTTCCTGGACGATGGGGACGAGGGCGGCGATTCCCACGATGCGGGTCCCGAGCCGGAACCGGGCGGTGTGGGAGGTGGGGACCCGGCGTCGGCGGGGGGTCCCGAGCCGGGCGCCGCGCCCGCGGCGCCGGGGTCCGGGGGCCCGCCTCCGGCCTTCGAGGACCAGCCCGCCCTGGAGCTCGCCTTCACACCAGGACAGCAGCGCCCGGCGGGCACGGTGGCTCCCGCACCGCCTGCAGCGTCGGAGCCCCCCCCGGCGTCGGCGAGGGATGCGGCGGGCGCCGGGGACAGCGCTGCGACGGGAGCGAATGCGCTGCTCGAGATCGAGCCCTCCATCGCCATGGATCCGGACACGGCGAGCGCCAGCGCGGCGTTCCAGGCGCCGCCGTCTCCCACCGAGAAGCCGCGCGGTAACCGGCGCACCCTGATCCTGCTCGGCGTGTTGGCCGGGGCCATCGCCCTGGCGGGTGTGTGGTACGGCTTCGGGCTGGGGGACGAGGAGCCCGACACGGGCTCGCGCCCGGCCGCCGACGATGTGCTGGACGAGGACCCCGACGAGGCCAACTCGTCCCTGCCGGCGAACCTGCCCCGGCGGGAGGTGCGCATCACCTTCGAGGTCACCCCAAAAGACGCCCGGATGTCCTACAAGGGCCGCCGCGCCCTCGGCCACTTCCTGCTGGTGCCCTACGCGGACGAGCCCTTCGCCGTACAGTTCAGCGCCAAGGGGTATCGCCCCAAAACCGTGAAGGTGGTCCCCGACGAGCACCGCACCGTGCGGGTCCGGCTCGACCCTGCTCCGCGAGAGCGGCCGTAGACGGCGTTCCTTTCGTCGATCACCCCTTCGCAGTGAGGAGCACCAGCTTGCCCACGGTCTGACCGCTTTGCAGGTCGCGGTGGGCGTCGGCCACGCGGGCGAAGGGGTAGGTCGTAATCCGGGGGAGCTGCAGGTGGCCCTCGCGCCACCCGCCGAGAAGCTGGGTCATGGCCTCCGCGAGGATGGCGCGCTCGGAAAACAGATACGATAGGAAGCCGGGGGTGATGGGCCAGCCCACGTACTGCCGCGCCGACTCGTAGAGCCCCATCCGGATCACGCAGTCGGCGTAGTTCACGCCGATGGCCGACACCGAGATCGCCACCTCGGCTTCGCCGGGGGGGGGGCTCGGGCGCCTCCTGCAGGCGGAGCTGCTCCAGGCCCCCGGCGCGATGAATCACCACTTTGCGCATCTCGACCTCTCGCTTTTTTCTCCCGGCGACGAGCCGCCACCGCGTCCAGGGGCTCCGAGAAGCGCGCATTGTGCGTGCGGGGCTACGCGCAAACTCCGCGCCGAGGCTACGCGCAATCTTCGCACCGGGGCTACGCGCGATCCGCACACCGGGTTACGCGCGATCCTCGCGGGGCGCGCGGGCCACCTTCACCACGGCCTCGGCGAAGGCCACGGCGGCGGCCTGGCAGGCCGACAGATCCCCGGTGAGCCAGCAGGCCGCGAAGTTGGTCTCGGTGGGCGGGGGCACCACTCGGGCTACGCGGACGTCGGCGGCCTTGAGCGCCTTGTCGAAGCCCACGGTGGCCTCGAGAGGGGGCGCCACCAGGTAGGCCAGCGAGTCTCCCTCGCGCAGCCCGCCCTCCCGGGCGAGGTAGCGGCCCACGGCGGTGACCACGTGGGGAAACACCGCCACGGTGCCGGCCTCGTTGGCGGTGTAAAAGCACGCGTCGTGCTCCAGGCAGCGCAGCGCGGCCCGCAGCCCCTCCTGAACCTCGGTGGGGTTGGGGCCGGCGATGGCGCCGAGGATCTCGCCCGACAGGGGGCCCGAGGCGTGAGCCGCGCCGGCGTAGAAGGAGCGCGCGTAGACTACCTCCACGTCGGCGTGCTTGGTGGCCTCGTCCAGGGCGACGTAGGTGGGGTCGTCCTGCGTGCAGGTGAGCAGCCCCAGGGAGCTGTGGCGCGCCGGCTCGGCGCCGTAGGCGGCAAGCAGCGCCGGGTCCACGGCGTTTAGCTGCCGCACGGACAGCACCTCGGGCAGCATCGGTTCGAGGATCACGAGGTCAACTCCTTTTGCGCCACCCGGCCCTCGCTCCCCTCCATTGGGCGCTCGTGCGTCTCCATCTCGCCGGCGCTCCCCTCCATTGGGCGCTCGTGCGTCTCCATCTCGCCGGCGCTCCCCTCCATTGGGCGCTCGTGCGTCTCCATCTCGCCGGTGCTCCCCTCCACCAGGCCGTCGCTCTCTTTCATCCGGTTCATCCGGTTCATCCGCCCGTCACTCACCTCCACCAGGCGCTCGCGCGGCTGCGGCTCGCGATAGCCCAGGCCCGCGGCCTCGCCGAGCTCGGTGGCCAGGCCCGACAGATCCAGCTCCACGCCGGAGCGGCCCTGGGCCAGCATCGCCTCCACCAGCAGCGCGAGGCGGTCGGCGGCCCGGGCCGGTGGGGTGCCCCGGTCGTGGATGTTCGACATCATGTTGCGATCTCCGTCGGTCTTGCCCACCCGCGGCTCGTGGACCAGGTAGGCGCTCAGACCGTCACCGGTGCCGAGGCCGGGGCGCTCGCCCAGCAGGATGGCGGCCACCCGGGCGCGCACCTCCTGGCCAACCTCGTCCTCGAGCCACACCCGGGCGTAGCGGGCGCAAAGGGGGGTGCCCACCCTCCAGCCGCGGGCCTGGCACTGCCGGGTGAAGGCCTCGAGCAGAGCCGGGCCCGCGCCCTGGCAGGCCACCGTCGAGAGGCCGTCGGCCAGGATCGGCTGCACGTCCACGTCCGTGGCGGCGCGCTCGCGCAGCAGCGCCAGCGACGCCTCGGACAGGCGGCGGCCGAGGTCCGGCCGCAGCAAAAACTCCCGGTGGTGCGAGGCCCGCGACTGCAGGGGCAGCAGGTCGTGGGCCTCGGCCCAGCCCGGCGGCAGCTCGGCGGCCACGGCCTCGCGGGCCACCGCCATCTCCGCCTGGAACTGCAGCACCACGTCGGTGGCGTAGCGGGTGCCCACCGCGCCGATGCCCAGCACCGCGGTGGTGTGCTGGCTGGCCTCCGCCGCATAGCCGCCGCGGCGATCGGGGGCGGGGAGCACCCGGCGGGGCGGCGGCTCGACGGCGGCGGCCCGGGGTGGCGGCGGCAGGGGGTCGGCGCCGCCGAGCCGGCGGCGCAGGTCCGTCATGAGCTCGCGGGTGGTGCTCACGGGACCCCCTCCGGATCGCCAAACCGTGGCCCCGGACGCCCGCCGTCCATGATCTCGCGCTCCTGCAGCCAGGCGTCGAACTCCGGCGTGGGGCGCTTGCCCAATAGCTGCCGCACGGTGGGGACGTCGTGATAGGAGGTCGACTGATAGTTGAGCATGATGTCGTCGCCCACGGGCAGCGACATGAGATAGGTGCACCCCGCGGCGCCGAGCAGCACCTTCAGGGTCTCCAGCTCGTTTTGGTCCATGTCCGCGTGATAGGTGAAACAGGCGTCACACCCCATGGGGAGGCCGAGCAGCTTGCCCATGAAGTGGTCCTCCAGGCCGGCGCGGATGATCTGGGTCCCGTTTTCCAGGTACTCCGGCCCGATGAATCCCACCACGGTGTTGACCAGGAAGGGCCGGTAGCGGCGGGCGAAGCCGTAGCAGCGCGCCTCCAGGGTCACCTGGTCCGCGTCGTGGTGGGCGTGCGACGACAGCGCCGAGCCCTGGCCGGTCTCGAAGTACATCACGTTGGGGCCGCCGTTGGTGGTGCGCGCCCGCATGACCTCGTGGGCCTCGTCCATGAGGGCGAGGGAGACGCCGAAGGCGCGGTTGGCCGCCTCGGTGCCCGCCAGGGACTGGAACATGAGATCCATGGGGCAGCCCAGCTCCAGGGCCTTCATCTGCACCGTGACGTGGGACAGCACGCAGTGCTGGGTGGGGACGCCGTTGCGGCGGGTCAGCTCGTGCAGCGCGGTGAGGATCTCCGCGGTGGACGCGGCCGAGTCGGTGGCCGGGTTCACCCCGATCACCGCATCGCCGCAGCCGTAGGCGAGCCCCTCGCGGGCCGAATAGAGGATGCCCGCCACGGAGTCCGTGGGGTGGTTGGGCTGCACCCGCGACGACATCCGCCCCGGCAACCCCAGGGTGGCGTTGGCCCGCACCACCACCTCTGCCTTGGCCCCCACCACCATGAGGTCCAGGTTGGACATGAGCTTGCAGACCGCGGCCGCCATCTCCGGCGTCAGTCCTGCGGAGATGGAGCGAATGAGGGCCCCCGTGGAGGCGGTCTCGAGCAGCCACTCCCGGAGCTGCCCCACGCTGAGGTGCCCCACCGCGGCGAAGGCGCGCTCGTCGAGGGTGTCCTCCACCATCCGCGTGAGCTCGTCCTCGGCGTAGCCCACCACGGGGTGCTCGCGCAGCTCCGCCAGGGTCAGCTCCGACAGCACCGCCCGCGCCGCCACTCGCTCCACCTCGTCGCGCGCCGAGATCCCGGCCAGGTCATCCCCCGACTTGGGAGGATTGGCCTTGGCCAACACCTCCCGCACCGAGCCGAAGGAGTAGACCACACCGCGGATGGTCGCCTGAAGCCTCACGTCGCGCCACGTTCCCCGAAAAAAACCGTGTTCCGACTATGCACCATGGAGCGCCGGAGGAGCAAGCGATCCGGGAGCAAACCGAGCACCCGATCACCGCGTCAGCCAGCCCAACAGCGGGGGGCAGGTAGCGGGCAACGGCTCAGGATGCGATCCAGCCCAGCAGGGGGATCAGCAGGTAACGCCCGGAGACGAACAGCAGGGCCAACCCGAGCACCACCTTGATGGCGACGGCGGGCACGCGAGCCTGCAGGTGCGCGCCCAGATAGACCCCGGCCATGCCGCCGAGGCCGTACAGCACGCCCAGCAGCCAGTCCGGCGAGGCGCTCGCGGTTCCGGCCAGGGGGACGAAGGCGTAGATGAGCGCGCCCACCACCGAGGTGATCCAGGTGGACAAAAGCGCCGCGCCAGCCACCACCAGGGGGGGCAGCCGCATCACCGCGATACAGAAAGGAGCCATCACGGCCCCGCCCCCGATGCCGTAGGCCCACCTGCGGCTCGCCGCGGGTGATGGTGCCCGTCTTGTCGAGC
>CAYFWA010000413.1:6021-6431 GCA_964346625.1 uncultured Myxococcales bacterium | reverse complement strand
CCGCCGATCCATCAATTCTGTCTGCGTCGCTCGTCGGTCAAATACGTCAATGTATTCGCCCTCCTCGCTTCTTGACAGCATTGCGCCTCGGCGCCCTCGGTGCGTCGAGCTTATTCTTGCGCGAGCCCTTAGGGAGCGGGTCAAAATAAGGTCTGCAAGTCAGGGCGTCGAGGCGCCCGGCTGGCAAGGCGTGAAGAGGGCGAATATTGCGGGATATTTAACCGATGAGCAACGCAGCCAGCCGGGATGGATCGGCGTCCCGAGTGCAGAGTTTATTTTGACCCGCTCCCTTAACAATCCGTCGGCTCGAGAAGGGCGCGAGCCCCTACCCGCTTGGACGGTGATGGATTCCGAAAGCCCGGAATCGGGATACTTGGACGAACAGCTCGGCGGCGCCGACGAGTGACCAA
>CAYFWA010000413.1:3841-5921 GCA_964346625.1 uncultured Myxococcales bacterium | reverse complement strand
AGCACGACCGGCTTGCCTCGCGGTGACCAAAGCACGACCGGCTTGCCTCGCGGTGACCAAAGCACGACCGGCTTGCCTCGCGGTGGATTACTTGGACCGAACCCCCGAAAAGCGGCCTCTCCCCGAAGGAGCGGATTGGGTGGATCCGCGCGGGCAATCAGGGTCGAAAATCGCCTGACACAATCGCCGAGCGGAAACAACCAAGACCAGATAGGTTTCAAAAATCAGTGAAGCCGTTCCCGGACAGGGGTGAGCGGTTTCCTCTAAGAGACAGGCCATGGCTCTCAGCGCAATGACCGCCTCGGAAGAATCCACGGCCGGCGGGGAGCGGGAAACCACGGCAGGAAGCGACCGCTGCCCGGAGTGCGGGACAGAGGTGGATCCCGCTGCCCGTTTCTGTCGGGCCTGCGGCGTGCGCCGGCCCGCCGGGCCGAGCCCCATCCCCGAGCCGGATCCCCCCGAGCCCGCGGACCCCGAGGACGCAACGCAAGGTCCCCGCTGCGGCTCCTGCGGTGCTTTACGCTCCGATCCGCCTTCGCGGTTTTGCCGACGGTGCGGGGCCCTGCAGCAGGAGCCCCCGCCGGGAGATGAGGCGATGGCCCGCAGTTCGAGCGCGGGGGCCGGAGCCGCTCCCGGCCGCTGTCGAAGCTGCGGGGCGCCAGTGGAGGCGGAGCGAAGCTTCTGTCGGGTCTGCGGTACCGCGTGTCGGGAGGGTCGCAGCGCCCAGGCCGACGGCTTGGCCAACGAGCCCGGCTGGCGTGTTGTGGTCCAGGGATTGACCCGGATCTGGGAAGGAGGGCTCACGGTGGCCTCCGCCGTGGTGGCCGCGGCGGCGGTGCTCACCCTGTTTTCGCTCGCCGGGCCGTCAGGGGAGCGGGGTGGGCTTTTGCGCCTGGGTCTGCTGGGCGCTGCCTCCGTGGCGAGCCTGGTGGGATTGGGCTTGATGATCTGGGGCGATGCGCTGTGTCTGCGCATTCCCCGCGTGGCCAGGGCCCGGGTGCAAGCCACGGTGGTGCTGGCTCTGAGTGCGGTGGCCGCCCTGCTCGGGGCGGCCACCCTGGTGCAGCTCGCCCAGCTCGGCTTCGAGCTCGACGTGGCCTCGGGCGTCACGCCGCTGGCCACGGCGTGCGTGCTGGCCCTGCTGGCCCGACAGGTGGCCTTCTCCGTGCTGCTGCGGCGCCTGGCCTTTGCGCTGCGACACTACCGGATCGCCCAGGGCGCGGTCGGGTTCATCGTCTTCACCGGCGTCGGGCTCGCGGTGGTGGGGCTTTTGAGCTTGCTGTTTCGCTCCGCTCCGCCGGCGGCCCGCACCTTCAACGAGCTGCTCGCCATGGCCTTCGGCGCCCTGGTGGCCATCTGGGCGCTTTCCATGAGCCGCCGCAGCCGCGACCTGGTCCAAGCCCGGCTCTCGTGAGACACCGGCTCGCTTCCGACTCCGCGCGCCACCACCTCGGCCTCCCCGGATGGCTCCGGTCCTCCGGCGCCGCCGGTCAAGTCAGCGCTTGTAGCCGATGGTGCGCAACAAGGCGTGCCGCTTGTCGACGTCCTCGTCGGTCTCGACCCCGAGGGGAGGCTCGCCGTCCACTACGCCGAGGACCCCCCGCCCCTGCGCCGTCTCGGCCAGCACGACCTGCACCGGGTTGGCGGTGGCGCAGAAGATCCGGCACACCTCGGCGCAGTCGCGGACCCGCTGCATCACGCTGATGGGAAACACCTCCTGCAGCACGATGAGGAAGGTGTGACCGGCCCCCACGCGCTGGGCGTTTTCCACCGCCACGCGGCGAAGCTGCTCGTCGGTGCCCTCGGCGCGCACGAGCCGCGGACCCGAGGCCTCGCAGAAGGCCAGGCCGAAGCGGATGTTGGGCACGGCGGTCACCAGCGCCTCGTACAGATCCTCCACGGTCTTGATGAAGTGGGACTGGCCGAAGATGATGTTGGCGCCCTCGGGAAACGAGAGCTCCACGACCTTCAGATCCACCGCCATGAGTTGCCTCCTTCGCCAGGGTGTTCGCCGCGCGGTCCGCGGCAGGATCGGCCCCGAGCGTAGTGGGGGGCAATCGACGCGTCAACTCGCGCGGCG
>CAYFWA010000413.1:0-3741 GCA_964346625.1 uncultured Myxococcales bacterium | reverse complement strand
CCCGACGCTGGCGCCCGACGCTGGCGCCCGACGCTGGCGCCCGACGCTGGCGCCCGACGCTGGCGCCCACACGGAGATCGGCCAAAGAAGCGAAGCGGTCGTGCTTGGCTGCCCGCAGGGCCAGGGATCACAGCGGGCCTGAGCCAGATTTCGCTGGAAAATTGGTTGCTTTGCGTTGACCATGCGCCCCCCCGGCCGTAGTATTATCCCAGTCCATCAAGGGGATCTCATGCCCGTCGACCTGAGCAACCTCGAGGAGATCATGCCCGTCGTTCAGTCGCTGCGGGCGGATCTGGCCGCGCATCCGGAGGTGGGGCCCGACGTGTCCCGAACCGCCGAGAAGGTCACGGAGCAGCTCGAGCGGACCTCTTTGCGGGTGCGATCCCGGGCGGGATTTCCCGAGCAGAGCGCCATGGGGATCGTCGCGGATCTGCGGACCCTGAGCACCGAGCGCACCGTGGCCCTGGTGGCGGACATGAGCGCCCAGAACGTCCGCTCCGACGGTCGGGGGGGCGCCGCCGGTGGGCAGAGCCCACGCTACGGGCACGTGGCGGGCAACGACGCCCACACCGCCATGCTGGTGGGCGCAGCCTTGCTGCTGCACCGGGTGGACACGTCCCACAACATCCGCTTCATCTGGCAGTCGGGAGGGGAGATGCTGTCTGACGGAGCGCAGGCCATGATCCGGGACGGGGCGCTCACGGACGTGGAAGAGGTCTACACGGTGCACCTGTGGCCCGGGCTGGCCCAGGGCAGCGTGGGGCTGGTAGAGGGCTCCATCATGGCCTCGCTGGATCGCTTCTATCTGCGGGTGCGCGGTCGCGACACACTCCGCCCCTGGCCTCATCGCCGGCTCGACGGGATCCGCATCGGGGCCTCCATCGTGCAGGGCATCGACGAGCTGAATCAGTGGCAGGTCCAGCGCGCGACGCAGGGCGCGGAGGCCGGCGCCCCCGAGGCCGGCGCCCCCGAGGCCGGCGCCTCCGAGGCCGGCGTCCCCGAGGCCCGCTGCATGGTGACCCACTTTCTGGCGGCCCACGACGGGGAGGCCCTGGAGCCGGACGAGGTCGTGCTCGAGGGCGAGATTCGTGCGCTCTCGGACGAGGGACGACGCGAGGCCGGAGGTTGGCTCGAGCGGCTGGCCCAGCGGCGGGCGGGAGCGCTGGGAGGCAGCGCCAAGCTCAGCATCCGCAACCGGGGGATGGTGGCGCGCAACGCCCCCGAGCCCTTGGCCCATGCTCGGCGACTGTTGCGCAACGTGGTGGACGAGGGGCGGCTGCAGTCAGTGCGACCCTCGACCTTCAGCACGGGGCTGGCAGGCTATCTGGAGGCGGTCCCTGGAGCGGTGATCCCCCTGGGCTGCGGAGGAGACACGGACGACCCGGCCAACCTGCTGCTCGCCCCGGGCTTTTCCTACGATGAGGGGTGTCTGGCCATCGGCGTGCGGGTCCTGTCTGCCCTGGCCTTGGGGTGAGTGTGCTACTGGCTCGGGGTGTCGGCCCAATCGAGCGGCTCGTCGAGCAGGGCCGGCAGGCCGTGCAGGTCGGCCGGAAGCACGAAGCGCACCACGGTGCCCCGCTGCGAAGCGGGCTCCACGACGATCCAGCCCCGATGGGCGCTGGCGATACGCCGCGCCAGGCTCAGGCCGAACCCGCTGCGGTCCCGCTTGGTGGAAAAGCCGGGCACGAAGAGCTGGGCCCGGTGCAGCGCCGAGATGCCCGCGCCGTAGTCTCGGACCTCCAGGGCCACGCGCGGCGAGCGCGGCGCCATGGGAAGCGTGCGCACCTGCAGGGGGGGGCTCGCCGCGGGTTGGGCCTCCAGGCCGTTGCGCACGATGGCGCCCACGGCCTCGGACAGCGCGGCGCGGCGGCCCTTGATGTCGGGCAGGGCCGGCGCCGGGGTGAACTCCACGCGTCCGTCTTGACCCGATTCGTCCCGGATCACCTCGCCGGCCACCAGGTTCAGGTTGAGCACCTCCGGGCTGCTGTCCGCGGTCCCGTACAGGCTGCGCAGATACTGGCTCCACTGCTGGCGCAGCTCGGCGAGGCGTAGATCGAGCTCGTCGAGGCGCGGCCCCTTCCCCTTCCCCTTCCCATTCCCCTGCCCCTGCCCCTGCCCCTGCCCCTGCTCTTGCGCGTCGCGCTCGCCCGAGGCCGGGGTCCGCTCGCGCAGGGCGCGCAACCGCGCGTGTACCACCCCGAGCTGGGTGTGGAGCTGGGTCGCCTTGGCGTGCAGGGCCTCGAAGACCTGGTCCCGGGCGTCCTCGGCCATGGCGGCGACGATGCGGCCGGTGACCACCGTGGACGGGGCGCTCAGGGTGTCCACCAGCGCCTCGACCTCGCGGGCGATCTGCTCGGGGGAGGCGGCCAGGTCCAGCGTCCGCACCAGGTGGTGGTAGGCCGGCTCGTAGTCGGGGGAGGCCGCCAGGGCGGACAGGAAGCGCTGGCGCGCCGCCGAGGCCTCGCCGCGGCCCAGATACAGGACGCCCAGGTTGGTGGCCGCGACGGCGTGGCCGGGCAGGCGGCGCAGCCCGGCCAGGTAGAAGTCTACCGCTTCGCGCGCGCTGCGAGGCTGCTCGTCGAGCAGCGCCGCGATGAGCAGGTCGATGAGGCCCGCGTCCACCCCGAGGGCGTGCTGGTCGAGACGCAAGGCCTGGGACAAGAATTTGAGATTCCGAAGGGCCTTGTCCCGACCGTCGGGATCCCGGTAGCGCTGCCGCGCCTGGCGCAGGGCCAGCATCAGCCGGGCCAGGTGGCATCCGGCGTCGCGCTCGAGGGCGAGGCGCAGCAGGCGCTCGATCTCCTGGTTGGGGATGCCGGGCTCGAAGCGGAGCTGGGCGACCGCCAGCAGGCGGGCCAGCAGGTAGTGCAGGGACGCCTGCTCGGGTTGCTGTCGGCGGCGCGCCTCCACGGCCTGCTGCAGCCGGCGCCAGGCGCCGAGGTTTCCCCCCACATCGCCGAGCCGCCGGGCCACGGTCACCGGCAGGGGCGCGAGCTGGGCGGCCTTGAGGGTGAGCGTCAGGGCGTCGGCCTCCTCGTCGCGCGCGGCCGCCACTCGCGCGGCACCCACCAGGGCGCGGCCCGCCCGGGCGGGGTCATCACCGGCCCGCTTTTCCGCCTCGGCGTAGTGCCGGGCCGCCTCGGCCAGCCGTCCGGCGGCCCGGGCCGTGTCGGCCACCACCAGGTGGGTGGCCGCGTCGTCGCGCTGCGCCAGCGCCCCGCGAGCGATCTCGTTGGCCCGCTCGGCCTCCCCCTCGTGGAGCACCAGGGTGGCCAGCCGGCGAACCACCCGGGGGTGGCCCGGCTCCAGCGCTGCGCTCCGTTGCAGTGTCTGCTCGGCCAGCCGCGGCAGGCCAAGGCGGTGCAGACGCTCGGCAAGGCTCAACCGGATTTCCAGCCGCTGCGCGTGGTCCATGGTAAGTACCCGGGCTCAAGGCCTTTTCGGGCCCTGATCCAAAACCTGGTTTCCATCAGGGCCCGGGGGCTTCGCAGGCGGACGCCGTGCCCGCCGGCGCAAAAAACGCAGGCGGCCCTGGCGCAGCACCACCTGGGTGCCAAAGGGCCGCGAATAGGACTGCACGCGTCGCAGCAAGTCCAGGGACTGGCGTCGATTGGCGCGCCGCGGGGTGTAGTGGCGCAGGTGGATGAACACGGGCACGAGCTCGGCCCGCTCGATGCGCGCCGCGCCGTGCCCGGCGGCCGCACCAGCGCCGTGCCCGGCGGCCGCACCCGCGCCGTGCCC
>CAYFWA010000412.1:0-6439 GCA_964346625.1 uncultured Myxococcales bacterium | reverse complement strand
ACATGCAAGCGCCGCGACAGCGCCTCGGACCCATGCGCAATGGATAGAAGCCAGCCCTCGCCGAAGCCGGCTGGAGCTTGCGCCATGGGATGTGGTACTCCTGAGGACGCTCGAGGGGCCATGACGCCGGGTTGCCGGGTAGCTCACTCGACGGGAGGACATCACCGATATGCTGACCACCACCGGGACCTTCAAGTGCGCGTTCTGCTCGCCGGCAGAGGCGAAGATCCTCAACCGCAACGATCACGCCCTCGCGATCCTGGATCGATACCCCGTGACCGAGGGGCACACCCTGGTGCTGCCCACACGCCACGTGCCCCGTTTTTTCGATCTGGGCTCCGAGGAGTCGGCGGCGCTGTGGCAGCTCGTGGCCGAGGTGCGCGGAGAGCTCGAGCGCAAGCTCAACGCCGACGGCTTCAACGTGGCGATCAACGACGGACCGGCAGCGGGGCAGACCGTGATGCACTGTCACGTCCACGTGATCCCGCGCCGCCTCGGAGATGCCAAGGAGCCGCGGGGTGGCATCCGGTGGGTGTTCCCGGACAAGGCACCCTACTGGGAGCAGCACCAGGAGTAGGGCGCAGCGACGTTTCGCGCGTCGCGAGAAATGGGCGAGGCCAGATACCCGCGGGTCAGCCGAGGGAGGCCGCGGGGTCGACGCCAAAATGGGTCGGGAGAGTGAGTCATGAGTGAATCGAAGCGTGCTCCCGAGTCCGAGCCCGAGTCGGCAGTCGGACGGTACCTCGCGTTGGTGGTGGGGATCGCCTGTTTCGTGGCCGCGGTGGTGACGGCCCTGGCCGGCGAGGGGATCGTGGTGGTCACCATCCTGGCGCTCATCGGCGCGAGCGCCCTGTCCGGGTGGATTCGCGACGGGCGGGGACGACCATCGCCGAAGACCGAGCACGGCGAGGGGAGCCACCGCCAGGACACCAAGCGACCGGGCCCGACCTCCGATGAGCTGCGGTGAGGGACACCGTGCGCCCCGGGTGCCCTCGGAGGCTTGCTATCGCAGGCTCCTCGGGCGGCTGGCGAGCTGGTGCCAGCACCCGGAGAACGCCTGGTGGGTCTCGGACGCCGGCCGGAGGTTCTTTCTGTGGGAGGAGCGCTACACCCCGTCCGAGATGCGGTGGCTGCTGCCCTTTTTCGCCACCTGGTTGGTGCACGAGTACCGTAGCCCCGACGGGGAGTCGGCGGCGCGTCGCCTGCTCGACGATCCCCGCGAGGAGATCACGGCACAAGAGCGCGCCGGGCTCGAGGCCTTGCACGCGGGGGTGGGCCGCCCGCAGGTGAGCGACCGGTTTCGCCTGGTGCAGGTGGAGCGCTACGATGACACCGGGGTGCTGGTGCTGCGGGATCTGCTCGACCGGGACGTCTTCCGCATCCGGTCAGACACGACGGGCGCGACGGACGTGGTGGACGCCGCGAACCCAGCGAACCCAGCGGACCCGGCCGGCCCGGCGGACCCGGCGGACCCGGCGGACCCGGCGGACCCGGCGGGCACAAGAAGGGGCACGGATACGGGCACGGGCACGGACACGGGCGCGGGCACGGATACGGGCACGGGCACGGACACGGGCGCGGGCACGGGCACGGATACGGGCACGGGCACGGATACGGGCACGGACACGGGCATGGACACGGGCACGGGCACGGGCACGGACACGGATACGGGCACGGGCACGGACACGGACACGGGCACGGGCATGGGCACGGGAAGCGGCAAGGATGGGGCGGGTCCGATGAGCGCGGTCGGCTCTTGCACGCGGGATTCGACGCTGCTGGTGCGTTGGCTCCCGTCGGATGAAGGGCTGCTGCTGGTCAACGCCACGCCCTTGACCGACGCCCAGCGGCAGCGGGTGCTGCAGACCGTCGCCGCCCTCGCCCCGGTGCGGGGCGGGCCGAAGACCGGGCTACGCCGCGGGGAGATCATCCATCGGAACCTGCCCACCTTGCTGCACGCCCTTTTGCAGCAGCAGCGCGACCGACGCACCGGCGTCACCCTGGACGGCGATCCGGTGATCTTCGCGCGTGCGCACTTTCGCGTCCTTCGGCGTCAGGACGTCCTGAGCACCCTGGCGCGCCACCGCTCCTTCGAAGCCCGCCCGGACGAGACCTTCCTGTGGTACTCCGGCGTGCGCCGCAAGCCGCCGCTGGCCGGTCAGCGCGTGGTGCTCGGGCGGGTGCTGTTCGAGGGGGACCGTCTGGTGCTGGAGACCAACGCCCGGGCGCGGCTGCGGCGAGGCCGGGCCGTGGTGGAAAGAGCCCTGGGGGGCGCGGTGGCCCACCTGCTCGATGAGTACCGCGACGCGCAGGCAGAGCCGGCGCCATCCCATCCCGACCGGCGTTCTCTTCAGCGCCCTCCCTCACAAACCTCCGCCCCCCAACCCCGCGGCCGCGCGAGCGCCACCTTGGACGGCGGGTTGCACGACAGCCGGCTGCTGGGCGGCCGCGCTCCGGGGGGGGCGCAGCACGAAGCCCTCGACGCCGCCGTGGGCGCCCACGTCCGCCGCCACCTGCGCTCGTGGCTGTCGCAGCCCTTGCTCCTGCTCGACGGCCAGACCCCTCGCCAGGCCGTGGCGACCCCCAGGCTCCGGCGGCGTGTGGTCACGCTCCTGCAGGAGCTCGAGGAGCGGCTCGCCGGCGAGGTGCTGTCCACCTCGTTCTTCGTGGAGCTTCGCCACGAGCTGGGGCTGATGCTCGACGAGTAGTCGGCGTCTCGGCCCGGGCCTGCAGCCAGGCGGTGCGTCCCCTCTGCCGGGCGGCGCGGCTCTCCGTTTCTTCGGTTAGGCATCGGTTACAAAAGTGTTACAGTTCCGTTTGCCCGGGTCGACTCGCCGAGGGAGACCTCCCGCTGCGGCGCGTCGAGGTGCCCTCCCGCAGCGCCTCGCCGGGATGACCTCCCGGGAGCACGGAACCGGGGCCGCCCCGGCGCGCCGATTCCACTTGCCAACCCGTAACCCGAGGAGCCCTTCGCATGTCCCCCGACCGGCCGAGACCCTGTAGATCCACGCGCTCGTTTCGCTCGCTCTTTTCGTTTCCCCCGTTCCTCGCGTTTCTCCTGCTCGTGCCCCTGAGCCTCGTCGGCACCGCCTGCGGGGATGACGACGGCGCCTGCAGTTGCCCGGCCGATCCGGTGATCAACTGCGGGCACCGCGGCACCGGCAGCAACGACGCGGACAACCCCTTCCCCGAAAACACTCTCCCGTCCTTCGAGCAGGCCGAGCTCGAGGGCGCCGACATGGTGGAGCTCGATGTGCAGCGCTCGGCCGACGGCGCCCTGGTGGTGATGCACGACGACACCGTGGATCGCACCACCGACGGCACCGGCTGCGTCCAGGATCTCACCCTGACGGAGCTGCAGGGCCTTGACGCCGCGGTGGGCACATCCCTGGAGGGCACCGGGGTGACGGTGCCCACCCTGCAAGAGGTGCTCGACGCCGTGACCGTGGACGTCAATGTGGAGATCAAGATCAACGACACCGCCGCCTGCCCGGCGAGCGACCGGGCGGCCCTGGCCAGCGATCTGGCCGCCACCCTCGGCGCGGACACCGGGGATCGCCGGGTCGTGGTGAGCTCCTTCGACCTGGACGTCCTGCTGGAGCTGCAGGCCCTGGACCCCGGGCGCTCGGTCGGGTACCTGTCTCTTCTGCCCTCGGACGCCTCGGTGGCGGCCGATGAGGGGCTCGACGCGCTCAACGTGCTCGGGGGCCTGCTCAACGAGCAGGACGTCGCCCTGATCCGCGACGCCGGCCTGGACGTCAACGTCTGGACCGTCAACGACCCGGCCGACATGGAGCGGCTGTTCGGCTACGGGGTGAACATGATCATCACCGACGAGCCCGATCAGCTCGCCGCCACCCGCCAGACCTACTGCGAGGCCTACTGCGGCGGCAGCGACTGAGGGCTCGATCGCTGCCCCCGTTGCCGGCGCGTGCGCACCCTGTCCCGCTGTCCCGCGGGCGTGGATCCCGGCACCCACCGATGGCGCATTGATTGACAGGCCTGCTAGGCTCTGTCATGGGCGAAGGTGACATGCCCATCGAACCCGAATGCCCGGCCTGTCTGCGCCGCCTCGCCCGGCAGGCCACCTGCCTGTCCACGACGGAGCCCGGGCGGCAAGCCGTGGCCATCGCGGCCGCCGACCGTGTGGTGGAGCAGCTCGCCGCGCGGGATCGCCTACCTGGCGTGAACCTCGAGCCCACCGCGGTGTCCACGGCCTATTTGCGCATGATCCGGCGGCTCACCGGCTGCGCGGATCCCTTCGCCGCCCGCAAGGAGATCGAGATCCGGATGGCCCGCCGCGCCCTGGAGGCCATCGAGATCCCGCCAGCAGACGACCTGGCGGCCCGGCTGCGGCTCGCGGTGGCCGGCAACGCCATCGACTTCTTCCGCCCCTTCGAGCAGGTCCGGGCCGACCTCGCGGCGCCGGCCGCCAGCGCCGACTTCGCCGTGGATCACAGCGCCGAGGTGGTGGATCGCGCCCTCCATCGCGCCGCGTGGCGGGCGCCGGTGGTCTACCTGGCGGACAACGCCGGTGAGGCCCTGTTCGACCTGCCGTTTTTGCGCGCCCTGGCCCAGCGCCGCGATGGCGTGTTCCTGGTGGTCAAGGGGGCGCCCAGCCAAAACGACCTCACCCGCGACGATCTGGCGCGGATCGACGATCTGGCGCGGATCGACGATCTGGCGCGGATCGACGATCCGGCGCGGATCGACGATCCGGCGCGGATCGACGACCTGGCGCGGATCGACGATCTGGCGCGGATCCACGATCTGGCGCGGATCACCGCGGAGGACCCCTCCCGGCTCGCCTCCGAGACGCTGCCCTTCACGGTGGTGGACACGGGCACCGGCGCGGTGGGCACCCCCCTCGGTGAGATCTCGGCAGCCACGCGTCGGCTCGTGACCTCGGCTGCCGTGATCATCGCCAAGGGCATGGCCAACTTCGAGACCCTGCGCGCCGAGCGGGACCTGCCCCCCATCGCCTACGCCATGATCGCCAAGTGCCAGCCCAACGCCCGGCTCGCCGGCGTACCCTGCGGCAGCCGCCTCATCCGGCTGATTACGCCCTGGTCGAAGGCATCCTCGATCCCGGCGTAGACGTAGACTACGCCGCCCTCGAGCCCATGCTCCCCTGACCGCCGCGGCCGGCACCCGCCCCGGTAAAGTGCCCACGCGAAAGGTCTACGTCTTCCATTTCTTCTCGAAGGCGCTGTACCTCTTCGTGGATTCGAACGAGACCATCGTGTTCAAGACCGCGGGCATCGGTGACTTCTGAGCTAGCCTCTACGCCAGCGAAAAGACGTCATGCCCCGAGGATACATCCCAAGGGTTCGTAGGGGCGCGGTTCGAAATAGTTTGGCGTGATTTCAGTGGGATACAAGCAAATCCGGCTTAGAGTGCTTTTGCGGAGCTCCTCATACGCGTTCTGAGGCGTCCGCTAGCTTTCACAGGTACCCTAGTACGCAGGCATAGATTTCCTTGGCTGCATCAACATGGCCGCCAAAACGGTAAAAATACGGTCTGTTATGCGCCATTGTTCAAACCTCTAACCTTCTGGATCCGCGCCCGCGCAGCTATGCGGCCTGCGTCTCGGCAACCAAGAGTCGCACCACCAGGTCGACGAGTTGCTGACGGTGCTGCTTGGTGGCCTTGAAGTGGCCGCGAATCCTCTTACAGAGGCGTTTTCGTAAAGCGGGACGGAGATGGTGTGACGCCGTTTCGGCCAGGTCTTGGAGGCGGCGGCGCCAGAAGACCTGAGACACTGGTGCGGTAACGGTGAGAAGCTCGTTCACGATGGCGAGCAGGTGGGGAGCAAGGTCGAGGGACTCGAAGGAAGCGGCCTTTTGTTCGAGGTAGTCGAAGACGAGCTTGTCCGTACGTTCGAGTTGCGCGACGAGCTCCTGTTCGAAGAGCTGTAGCTCGCGCTGGTGCTGGTAGTTCCAGGCAATGCCTGCAAAGTAGCGGATGCCGGCGTCGTGGGGCAGGCTTTGTGCCTGCCGCTTGGCGGCGTAGATGGAGATCGCGCATTGAATGGTTGCAAGCGGCAGGGACCGTAGCGACATAGCGATGTCACCGTCGTCAAAGAAGCCGAAACGCTGGCAGGCATGCTCAATGGTGGCCGCGACGGCGGGATCGATGCGAGCCTGCTTGCGGGCCTGCTGCGCGTCGACACGGTCTTTGATGGCCCGTAGCTTCTCCACGGCGCCGGCGATTTCTTCGGGTGAGAGGATGAGGGGATGGCGGTCACGCACTATCACAACGTCGATCACTGAATCAGTGATTGGAGATGTGAGAGAGTGCTGACGCTCCGCATTCCCGAAAACAGCCTTCTCGGTGCAATATTCCGCCCGGGGAACGCTTGCTGATGCGTCGGAAAGGCTTGTCGGCGCGCGGAAGCTCTCATAACGGCAATCACTGAATCAGTGTTTCGAGTTGTGAG
>CAYFWA010000411.1:0-6453 GCA_964346625.1 uncultured Myxococcales bacterium | reverse complement strand
CCGGTAACGGACCGACCGAAGGTCGGTCCTAGTTCATACATTGACGTATTTAACCAACGAGCGACGCAGACAGAATTGATGGATCGGCGCACGAATGCCGAAGTTATTCTTGCGCGAGCCCTCAGGCCTGGCTGCGCTCGGCGGCCACCTCCGTGGCCTCGGCGCGACGCCCCTCCAGGTACAGCAGCAGCGCCGGCAGGAAGGTGGAGACCGCCAGCAGGGAAAGGCCCATGCCCAGCACGGCCAGCACGCCCAGGGACTGCAGGCCGTCCTGATGCGCCGCCATCATCCCGCCGAAGCCGATCATGGTGGTCATGGTGGACACGGCGATGGGGCCCAGGATGGAGCGCAGCACCGCGCCCATGCGACCGGGCCCGAGCTCGAGGTAGCGATGGGTCAGGTGCACGGAGTTGTCGATGCCGAGGCCGATGAGCGAAGGCAGCACCACCAGGTTGTACATGTTCAGATCCACCGGCCAGGTGGCCATGGTGAGCAGCAGCCACCCCACCGCGGCGGCCAGCGGCAAGAAGGCCAGCAGGGTGTGGCCCGGCCGGCGGAAGTCGATGAGCAGCAGCACCAGCACCGTGAGCAGGGTGGCGCAGATGGCGATGCGGCCGTCCTCCTTGAGCACCCGGATCACCTCCGCGAAGATCACCGCCTCGGAGGAGGGGCGATAGGTGCGCTTTTCGGTCTTGAACTCCCGGGTGTCGGCCACGAACTGTGCCGCGTACTGCGCGTCGCGCGGGGGTCGCGTGGGGTAGATGGCCACCAGGGTTCCCTGGACCCCCGGCTGGCCGAGAAACGGTCGCCGGAGCTGGCGCGGCAGCTCCTGGTGGGTCATGGGGCGGCTCACCGTGTCGCGCTGGAAGTCCTGCACCCGCTCGCGCTGCTTTTCTGGCAGCTCCGCCACGGCTTTCTGCACGGCCCGCTTGTCCAGCAGCCGCCGGATCTTGGCGATCCACTCGAGCTTCTCGGCCTGGTTATCGGGCACCATGTCGTTGAGGCTCACCACCTGCTCGATGGTGGGGCTCTCGTCGCGGGCCATGTGGGCCTTGACCACCCGCGTGAGCGCCTCGGCCTCCTCGAGGTCATCCACGAACACCACCGCCGCGTCGGTGGCGCGGCCGAAGACGCGGGTGACCTTGTCCTTGACCCGGATCACGTCGGGGGGCAGCGTGTTGAGCTTTTCGAAATCGTACTCGAACCCGATGCGCCCGGTCCCCGCCGCCACGCCGCCCCCCAACGCCAGCGCCATCGCCACCACGGCCGCGAGCCCCAGCGCCCGGCGGGTGCCGTTGGTGGGGGGAGGCACCGACACGCTCGCCCGCGCTGGCTGATCCCCCTCGCTGCGGCGCTTGAAGCGCAGCAGCCGGATCCGCTCGCAAGCCACGATGAGCGCCGGGAGCACGATGGACATGCTCAAAAAGGCCAGGGTCACGCCAATGGCGGCGATGAACCCGAACTGGGAAAACCCCCGGAAGTCGGTGACCAGCAGCGAGGCGAAGGCCGCCGCGGTGGTGATGGCCGCGGTGCGACAGGCGCGCCCCGTGGTGGCGAGGGTCACCGCCAGGGCCTCCTGCTGCTGCCGACCGGCCAGCCGCTCGGCGCGGTACCGGGCGAACAGGTGAATGCCGAAGTCGATCCCCAGCCCGAGCAGGATCACGAACAAAAAGGCAGTGATGACGTTCAGATCGCCGATGGTGAGCTTGGTGATGGCGAACGTCCAGGACATGGACATGCCCAGCGGAAGGATGAGCAGCGGCACGGCCAGCAGGTGCCGGAAATACAGCGTGAGCAGCAACACGATGAGCGCGCCCCCCCAGAAGGCGGATCGGGTCAGATCGTCGATGACGCTGTGGTAGTCCTGCACCCGGTTCCAGAACTTGCCGCCCACCGAGATCTTCAGCCCGAGCTCACGCGCCAGCTCCTTGCGCTGGGCCACCAGCCGCTCGATGTCGCGGACCGCCCGGCGGCCGAACACCAGGTTCGAGGTGGGCTGTCCGGGCGGGTAGATGCGCAGCGCGCGGATCTTGCCGTCCGCCGAGGCGAAGGGGTGCTTGCGCTGCTCGGCGCGCTTTTCGTACTTGCGGGTGATGTCGTCGAACCGCAGCTTCGGTGGCGGCTCGTCGTCGTCCAGCTCGAGGTTGGCCCCCACCGCCGTCTCCAGCCGACGCTGCAGGCGGTGGTGGATGGTCTTGAGGTCCGCCACGTCCATGTACAGCGCGGCGTAGGGTCGCAGCTTGTCCAGGTCCACGCGGTAGTCTGCCCCCCGCGTCCACTTTAGCTTCTCGATGGCCGGCAGCAAATCCGCGAAGTAGCGCTCCGCCGCCTCCTGGCTCCCCCCTTCGGCCAGCACCACCAGATCCCCGAAACCCCCGGTCTGGTCGTAGATGCGCTGCAGGTTCTTCATGGAGGGCATGGTGGGCGGAAGCAGGGCGAACAGGTTCGCGCGGATCTTCAACGAGCGCAGCACCGTGGCGCTGGCGCCGCTGAGCAGGACGGCCACCAGCAGCACCGTCGCCCAACGCCGAGTGGCAAGACGCGCCATCCGCGCCGAGATCGCGGAGGGGGGAGGGGGAATCATGGAATCGAACTGTAACAGATTCTCCATCTGTTGTGGCGCCCCGATCCCGCGGACCCCCGGCGCCGGCCCCACCCCGATCCCGCGGACCCACGGCGCCGGCCCCACCCCGATCCCGCGTTTCGCCGGGGGGGGCCTTGCCGCGCCGCACTGTGGACAACGGCCAGAGCCGCGCCAGCAGTCAACATTTCATAAGTGCAGTACAAATCCCGTTGAGAAATTCGGACAGAACCGGATATTGTGCCCTGGCGAAGCCGTTTGGCCCTTGGCGAGGCGCGCGGGGGCCGCCGCAGGGGGCGGGGGGCCGGCGGGGCGCCGGGCGGCGGCCACAGCGCAAATGGCTCAGTGCCACAACCCGCTTGATCTTTCAAAGAAATTGACATATGTGTGCCACCTCGTGACCCGCAATCACCGAGCACAGACCGACACCAAGATGGATCCCACCGCACCCCAGGAGCCCCGCACCACCATCACCACCCTGCCCAATGGGCTCACCCTGGTGGTGGTGTCGCAGCCCCACCTGCACACCTGCGCCGCCCAGTTCATGGTCCGCGCCGGCTCCCGCTACGAGACCGCGGAGTCTGCCGGGCTCAGCCACTTCGTGGAGCACATGCTCTACCGTGGCTCCGAGGCCCATCCCGACGCCTTCTCGCTCAACCGGGCCTTCGAGCGCCGGGGAGGCGGCCTGTACGCAGAGACCGGGCGGGAGATCACAGGCTATCTGGTGGAGTGCCCCGCCGAGAGCCTGCTCCCGCTGCTGAAGGTGCTGGCCGACGCCCTGCTGCGCCCCCGGTGGAACGACCTGGAGGTGGAGCAACGCATCGTGCTCGAGGAGATCCTCGAGGACCTCGACGAGCACGGGGCGCTGATCCGCGCCGACGACGTGGCCCGCCGGCTGGCCTGGCCCGATCACCCCTTCGGGCTCCCCATCACCGGCACCCCCGAGAGCCTGCGCAGCATCACCCGCGCCGACGTGGAGACCCACCACGGCCGGTTCTACTGCGGAGAGAACGCCGTGCTGTGTGTGGCCGGTCCCCTGGACGCCGTCGAGGTACAGGACGCGGTCGCCCAGCACTTCGACGGGCTGTCGCAGGGGAGCCGGGCGATCCCCGAGTCCGCCGCCCGGTTCCACGGACCCCGCCTCACCCACGTGGACCACCCCGAGAGCCAGACCACGCTGAATGTATTGATCCAGGCCCTGCCCGACGCCGATCCCCTCAACCCGGCGCAGTCGGTGCTGCTCCGGATCCTGGACGATGGCCTTTCCACGCGGCTCCACCGCCGGATCGTGGACGAGCTGGGGCTCGCCTACGACGTCTCGGCCACGGCCGAGGCGCTCGAGGACGCCGTGCTGGTTGACTTCGGGGCGGCCTGCGCCCACGACTCTGCCCGGCCCCTGCTGCAGGCCATCTGGGAGCTGGCCGCGGAGCTGCGGCAGACGCCCCCGGACGAAGAGGAGCTCCAGATCGCCCGCCGGCGGTTGCTGTGGGATGTGCAGGCCAGCTACGACAGCCCCCGGGCCATGACCGAGTACTACGGCAACGCGGCGCTCCTGCGCCGAAACCGCACCCTCTCGGTGCGCGTACGCCAGGTGCTGTCGGCCACGCGCGAGGACGTCCACGAGGTGGCGCGCCGGATCCTGCGCCCTACGCGGTTGGCCGCCGCCACCGTGGGTCGGCTGACGCGGGCCCAGCAGGCCGCCCTGGTCGAGCTGCTCGAAGGAGATGCTTGACCTCGGCCAAATCTATTTTCGAGCGGCAGAGCGCAGCCGGGCGCTGGCGTCGAAAAAAACCATAACGTGATACACCCATAACGCGAACCGATAAGGATTGTTTCAATCCTTCTGGTCGACTTGCGCTTGGGCGCCATTGGATTCAAGCTAAGGCCCCGGTCACGAATAAGGTGTCCAGTTCAGGGCGCCGAGACGTTCGGCTGGCAAGGCGCGAAGAGGGCGAATATTGCGAGATATTTAACCGATGAGCCGCTGGTGACTGGATCATTTTCAGCTTGCTGGAATGATCCAGTCCAGACCCGCGAGCGAAGCGAGCTCACGCAGCCAGCCGGGATGGATCGGCGGCCTGAACGATCAGATAATTCGTTATCGGGGCCTAAGGTCCGTGCGACCCGCAACCCGCCGTGACCACGTCACCGACACGCCGGGGGGATGCCAGCGCAAGAGGGCGGGTGCCACGGTGCCGACGAACCCCACAACTCCACGGACCCTACGGACCCTACGGACCCTACGGACCCTACGAACCCTACGGACCCTACGGACCCTACGGACCCTACGGACCCTACGAACCCTACGAACCCTACGAACCCTACGAACCAAACGGAGAAGCGGATGATTCTGGTCGAGGAGCTGTGGACCCCCAAGGATCAACAGGACCTCGATCTGTGCATCGGGGCGGTGGCCCACGAGGATCTGGACCGGGCTCTGCTCGCCCTGGAGAGCGCCGACGACTCCCGCCAGCGAGAGGCCGAAAAGACCTTGCGGCGCTGGGCTGCCCAGCTCCCGGCCGGAGCGGAGGGCTCGCCAGCCAGCCAGGTAGAGGCCCTGCGCGCCCTGCTCGTGGATCAGCTCGGCTTCACGGGGTCCGGAGCGGACGTCACCGACCCGCGAAACAGCCAGCTCTCCGAGGTCATGGCCAGGCGGCGAGGCCGGCCCGTGCTGCTGTCAGCCGTGTGGATGATCGTGGGCCGCGCCGCCGGATTCCCGGTGGCCGGGATCGGGCTGCCCGGACGATTCCTGGTGCGAGTGGGAGGAGATGAGGGGATCTACGTGGATCCCTTCGATGGTGGCCCGAGCCTCACGGAAACCGAGTGCCGCCAACGAGCCGAGCAGCTTTTCGAGGGGGAACTACAGTGGCAGGAGTCGCTGCTGGATCCGGTGAGCGCCCCGGAGTTGCTGACGCGGGCCGCGCAGGGCCTGGCCACCATCTACGCCAATCGGGAGGAAAACGGCGCGCGCTACCGGACGTTGCGCTTCATGGAGGCCATGCGCCCCAGCGAGCCGAGCATCCCCCTGGCGCGCGCCCAGCTCGCCGAGCAGGTGGGCGCCTTCCCTCGCGCGATCAAGATCTATCGCGCCATCGCGCAGCAGTTCGAGGATACCGAGGCGGCCACCGAGGCCAACGAGAAGCTCGAGCAGCTCTCCCGGCTCCCCATCGCAAAGGGGTGAGGGTGGTGTTCAAACGCCGGGGCGCCGGGGCGCCCCGGCCATGAAAGGAGCGAGGAGCCCATGAACGACGATCGAGAGCAACGCCCGTCGGCAGCCGGTAAACAAGGCGTGGCCGTGGCGGCCTCGCCGCGGATCGCAGCGATCTCCTGGGGGAGTCTCCGCCTGACCGACGAGGCGGAGCCCTACAAGGACGCCAAGCTGTGGCCCGGTGGCGCGCGAGAGTGGGACTGGAGCGAGACCGGCACCAGCCACGATCCGGGCATCCAACCCGGGGATCTGGAGGACCTCCTCGACCACGGCGCCGAGGTGGTGGTGCTCGGCATCGGTATGAACGGCCGCATGAAGGTGCCCGACGAGACCCTGGACCTCCTGCGGAACCACGGGATCACCACCCACGTGCTCAAGACCCAGGAAGCGGTAACACGATACAACGAGCTGCGCGAGCGCCGCGCCGTGGGTGGGCTCTTTCACACCACCTGCTGAGGAGCCGCTCACGAATAAGATGTCCAGTTCAGGGCGCCGAGGCGCCCGGCTGGCAAGGCGCGACGACGGCGCGTACTGGGCGTACGTAACGGAGGAGCAACGCAGCCAGCCGCGATGAATCGCGCGCCAGATGGTGAATTAATTTTGACCAGGGCCCTTAGGGCTCGCGCAAGAATAAGCTCGACGCACCGAGGGCGCCGAGGCGCAA
>CAYFWA010000410.1:3700-6312 GCA_964346625.1 uncultured Myxococcales bacterium | reverse complement strand
TCGGAAACGGGGCATTCGGAAACGGGGCATTCGGAAACGGGGCATTCGGAAACGGGGCATTCGGAAACGGAGCAGGTGGACATGTACACGGAACATGGAGAGCGGGAGTTGGTAGGCGGGGAGCGCCGGGCGTCGATCATCGACGCCATCGGGGATACGCCGCTGGTTCGGCTGAACCGGATCGGGGCGGGAGGGGCGGTGCGGTACTGGGCCAAGCTGGAGCATCTGAACCCGACGGGGAGCGTCAAGGACCGGATGGCGAAGTTCATCGTGGAGGACGCCGAGCGGCGGGGGCTGCTGCGGCCCGGGGGAACCATCGTGGAGAACTCCTCGGGCAACACCGGGGCGTCGCTGGCCATGATCGCGGCGGTGAAGGGGTATCGCTGCATCATCACCATGCCGGACAAGATGAGCGACGAGAAGCGCCGGCTGATGGAGTCCTACGGCGCCGAGGTGGTGGTGACCCCCACGGACGTGCCCGCCGAGTCCGACCAGAGCTACTACAGCGTGGCCCGGCGCATCGCCGCCGAGATCCCGGGGGCGTTCTATCCGGATCAGTACAACAACCCCATCAACATCGAGGCCCACTACCGGACCACCGGGCCGGAGCTCTGGCGGCAGAGCGGGGGCGAGATCGACGCGGTGGTGGGGGGGATCGGCACGGGGGGGACGCTCAGCGGGGTGGGACGCTATCTCAAGGAGAAAAAAACCGACATCCAGGTGGTGGCGGTGGACCCGGTGGGGTCGGTGTTCTACGACTACTGGCGCTCCGGGACCCCGGGGGCGCCCCACGTCTACAGGGTCGAGGGCATCGGAGAAGACTACCTGGTGCAGGCAGTGGACTTCGACCTCATCGACGAGATGCTCCAGGTGGGAGACGGCGAGTCCTTCCACCTGACCCGCCGGCTGGCCCGCGAGGAGGGGATCTTCGCGGGGGGCTCCAGCGGGTCGGTGACCCACGGGGCCCTTCAGTACGGGAAGCGCTTCGACTCGCCGCGGGACGTGGTGCTGCTGTTCGCCGACTCGGGGACGCGATACCTGAGCAAGCTCTACGACGACCGCTGGATGGCCGAGGCGGGCTTCGCCGAGGAGCGCCCACCCGAGCGGGACGCCGGGCGGGAAGGAGGAGGCCCATGAGCCGGACACGCGAAATGGGACGGGCAAAGGCGACGGGCGGCGCGGACGAGCGCGCGCGCAGCCGCGGTTGGAGGCTGGACACGGCCGCGGTCCACGTGGGCGAGACGCCGGACACCGGCGCCAGCGGGGACGTCACGGTGCCCATCCACCTCGCCTCCACCTTCGCGCGGGACGCGCTGGATGCTCCGCCGCGGGGCTACGAGTACTCCCGGTCGGGCAACCCGACCCGCGACGCCCTGGAGGCCCGGCTGGCGCACCTCGAGGGTGGGCGCCACGGGCTGGCGTTCGCGTCGGGGCTCGCCGCCGAGGCCGCGGTGGTGCTGTCCCTGCTGCGCCCCGGAGACCACGTGGTGGCCATGGACGACCTGTACGGCGGCAGCCGCCGGCTGCTCGACCAGGTCTTTCGGGAGGGATGGGACGTGGCGGTGTCCTTCGTGGACGCCCGCGATCCCGAGGCGGTCCAGGGCGCGCTGCGTCCCACCACGCGGCTGATCTGGCTCGAGACCCCCACCAACCCCCTATTGCGCCTGTGTGACGTCGAGGCCATCGCCGCGCTCAAGCGCGGCCGGCCGATGCTGCGGGTGGCCGTGGACAACACCTTCGCCACGCCGGTGTTCCAGCGACCGCTGGCCCTCGGAGCGGACCTGGTGGTGCACTCCACCACGAAGTACCTCAACGGCCACAGCGACTCGGTGGGCGGGGCGGTGGTCACCGACGACGCGGAGATCCACGAGCGGCTGCGCTTTCATCAGAACGCCGCCGGCGCGGTGCTGTCGCCCTTCGACAGCTACCTGGTGCTGCGGGGGCTCAAGACCCTGGGGGTGCGCATGCGGGCCCACGCGGCCAACGCGGAGCGAATCGCCCGGTGGCTCGAGGCCCACGACGAGGTGCAGCGGGTGATCCATCCGACGCTGGAGAGCCACCCCCAGCGGGCGCTGGCCGCCCGGCAGATGTCCGGCGGCAGCGGGATGGTCACCTTCGAGCTGACCGGGGGCGCGGCCCGCGCGCGGGGTTTCTTGGAGGCCCTCGAGATTGTTCATCTGGCCGAGAGCCTCGGGGGCGTGGAGTCGCTGGCCGAAAGCCCGGCCCTGATGACCCACGCCTCGGTGCCGCCGGCCGATCGTCAGGCGCTCGGCCTTTCGGACGGGCTCTTGCGCCTGTCCGTGGGGATCGAGGATCCGGAGGATCTCATCGCCGATCTAGAGCAGGCATTCGAGGCGGGGCCGCCGGGGCGACGAGTCAGGGACGGCGGGTAGCCCACAAGGGTGGCTCTGCCAGGGCGGGCACCCGCCTTCGTGGACGGGGCACGACACTTCGGACGCGATTTTTCAGAATCGCTCAGGCGCTCAAACGCTCAGGCGCCCAGGCGCTCAGGCGCCCAGGCGCTCAGGCGCCCAGGCGCCCAGGCGCCCAGGTGCCCAGGCGCCAAGGCGCCAAGGAGAGGATCATGGAACCGTTGACGGGGGGCCAGCTCG
>CAYFWA010000410.1:1830-3600 GCA_964346625.1 uncultured Myxococcales bacterium | reverse complement strand
AGGCGCCAAGGCGCCAAGGAGAGGATCATGGAACCGTTGACGGGGGGCCAGCTCGTGGCCCGCATGCTGAAATCGCAGGGAGTCTCCCACGTGTTCACCCTGTCGGGGCTGCACGTGGCGGCCATCTACGCCGGGTGCGTGGACGAGGGCATCCAGGTGGTGGACACCCGCCACGAGCAGGCCGCGGCGCACGCGGCGGACGCCTACGCCCGGCTCACGCGCAACGTGGGGGTGGCGGTGGTGACCGCCGGTCCCGGCGTTACGGACGCCCTCACCGGGGTGGCCAATGCCCACGCGGCGGCGGTGCCCCTGCTGCTGCTGGGGGGCGCCGCGCCCACCTTCAACCAGAGCCGCGGCTCCCTGCAGGAGATCGAGCAGGTGGACCTGTTTCACTCCTGCACGAAGTGGTCGGCGCGGGTCTCGCGGTCGGAGCTGATCCCCTCCTATCTGGCCAAGGCCTTCCGCGTGGCCCTGTCGGGCCGGCCGGGGCCGGTGTTTCTGGAGCTCGCCTTCGATCTGCTCACCGGCGTGGTGGACGACTACCAGATCCCGACCCGCTACATCACCCCGGCCCGGCCCGGCGCGGATCCGAAGTTCATCGATCACGCCGTGCTGGGGCTGGCCACGGCCGAACGTCCGGCGGTGATCGCCGGCTCGTCGGTGTACTGGGACCAGGCCTGGGAGGTGTTGGCCCGCCTGGCCGAGCGCGCTGGGCTCCCAGTGTACCTCAACGGCGCCGGGCGGGGCTGCCTGCCCCCGGGCCACCCGTATTTCTTTTCCTGGACCCGCAAGGCGGCCCTGTCCGAGGCGGACCTGGTGCTGGTCATCGGCACGCCATTGGACTTTCGGCTGGGCTACGGGGACGCTTTCCGCGAGGACGCCACCATCATCCAGATCGACATCGATCCCACCGAGATCGGCCGCAACCGCGGGGCGGACGTGGGGATCTGGGCCGACACCCGGGTGGCGCTGGAGCAGCTCGAGGCGGGGCTGGGCACCGTGCGCGATCGGCGGGGCTACCTGGGCCAGCTCCGAGCCCTGGAGAGCGAGAAGCGCGAGGCGGCCCGGGTCCACGGGCGCGACGACGCCACGCCCATCCACCACCTGCGGCTGGCCCGGGAGCTGTCCGAGGCGGCCAACGCGCCCGGTCGGGACCCCTTGTTCGTGGCCGACGGCGGCAACTTCGTGGCCATGGCCGCGAAGCTCATCGACCTGCCCGGTCCGGGGCGGTGGCTGGATCCGGGCCCCCTGGGATGTCTCGGCGTGGGCGCGCCCTTTGCCATCGCGGCCAAGCTGCTGCACCCCGAGCGGCAGGTGATCGTGCTGCAGGGGGACGGCTCCTTCGGGCTCAACGGCTTCGACTTCGAGACCGCCGTCCGCTTCGATCTGCCCATGGTGGTGGTGGTGGGCAACGACGCGGCCTGGGGGCAGATCCGGCTGCCCCAGGTGGCCATGTACGGCGAGGATCACAGCCCCGCCACCGCCCTGGCCCCCACCCGCTACGATCGGGTGGTGGAGGCCCTGGGCGGCTACGGCGAGCACGTGACCGACCCCGCGCAGATCCGCCCCGCCCTCGAGCGCGCGCTGGATTCGGGCAAGGTGGCCTGCGTGAACGTGATGATCGATCCCGAGGCCCCGGCCCGCGCGGGTATGGTAGGGTACGCGGTCTGAGAATCCTCGCATGATCGCACGACCGCATGACCGCATGACCGCATGACCGCACGACCGCACGACCGCACGACCGCACGACCGCACGACCGCACGACCGCA
>CAYFWA010000410.1:0-1730 GCA_964346625.1 uncultured Myxococcales bacterium | reverse complement strand
GACCGCACGACCGCACGACCGCACGACCGCACGACCGCACGACCGCACGACCGCACGACCGCACGACCGCATGACCGCATGACCGCATGACCGCATGACCGCATGACCGCATGACCGCACGACTGAACGACCGCATGACCGCACGACTGAACGACCGCATGACCGCATGACCGCATGACCGCACGACTGAACGACCGCATGACCGCCTCGGAGGCCACCCCATGACCACACCTGACCGACTCCAGCTCCAGCGCGACCGCGCCGCCCTGCTCGTCATCGACATCCAGACTCGTCTCGGCACGGCGATGCACCCCGAGCGCTTCCGGTTGATTCGCCGCAACACCCGCACCCTGCTGCGGGCTGCGGCCATCTTCGAGCTCCCCGTGTTCGTCACGGAGCAGTACCCCTCGGGCATGGGCACCACCGTGGCGGACGTGGCCGCCGAGCTCCCCGAGGACCAGCGCATCCACGAGAAGCTGCACTTCTCCTGCTGCGGCGCCACGGACTTCATGGAGGACCTGCAGCGGTCCAAGCGCGACCAGATCCTGGTCACGGGCATGGAGACCCACGTGTGCGTCTGGCAGACCGTGCGGGATCTGCTGGTGCGCTCGGTGGTGCGCTCGGTGTTCGTGCTCGAGGACGCCACGATCTCACGAACCATGGACAATCACCTCATCGGGTTGCGCCTCATGGCCGAGGCCGGCGCGGTGCGCACGGGCACCGAGACCGCGCTGTTCGACCTGCTGGGGGTGGCGGGCACGCCGGAGTTCAAGGCAATCAGCAAGCTGATCAAGTAGCCAGTAGAACAAACGAGGGGAACGAGCGAGGTTTGCATGCGCGTACGTCAGCAGCGAGCCCCTGCCGTCCGGGTCCTGGTGGTCACGGGCGCCGCCTCGGGCATCGGTCGCGCCACCGCCCGGCGTTTTCACGCCGCCGGGGTCCGGGTCCACGGCGTGGACGTGGACGAGGCGGGGCTGGCCACCCTGGCCGCCGAGATCGGGGACGGTTTTTGGCCCCACCGGGCGGACTGCCGGGATCCGCGGGCGATGGCCGACCTGGCCGAGGCGGTGTTCGACCGCGAGGGCCGGGTGGACGTGCTGCACAACAACGCCGGCGTGGTGGTGTGCGGCCGGGCCGTGGAGCTCGCGCTCGAGGACTGGCGCTACGCCATCGACGTGAACCTGCTGGGTGTGGTGCATGGGGTGCAGGCCTTCGTGCCCCGCATGGCCCGCCAGGGCGGGGGCGGCCACGTGGTGAACACGGCCTCCATCTCCGGCTTGCTGGGCTTCCCCCTGTGTGGTCCTTACAGCGCCAGCAAGTTCGCGGTGGTGGGGCTGTCCGAGTGCCTGGACGCCGAGCTCGCTCCCCAGGGCATCCGGGTCACGGCGCTGTGCCCCGGCATGGTGGACACGGCGGTGATGGAAAACGGCCGTCTCGGGCTGCCGGGCCGCGGACAGGCGCTGCTGCGCGCGGCCGTGGCCCGCTTCGCCCTGTCCCCCGAGGAGGTGGGCACCGCGGTGTGGGAGGTGGTGCGACGGCGGCGCGGGGGCATCCGCGTGCTCGGGATGGGCACGCGCCCACTTTGGTGGCTGCGCCGCCAGAGCCCCGCCGGCTTCGGCGTGGCCATGTCCGCGCTGTCTCGGTGGTTCCTGCCGCCCCTGGACGCGGAGCATCACCTGCCGCCCCTGGACGCGGAGCATCACCTGCCGCCCCTGGACGCGGAGCATCAC
>CAYFWA010000409.1:0-6472 GCA_964346625.1 uncultured Myxococcales bacterium | reverse complement strand
CGGGGTTGACGCCCTTGTGCGCGTCGCGGCCGAAGAACGACTTGACCTGCTGCTGCACGAGCGGGATGCGGGTGGAGCCGCCCACCAGGATGACCTCGTCGATGTCGCCGGCTGACTTCTTGGCGTCCTTGATCGCCATCCGGCACGGCTCGATGGTTCTGTCCACGAGGTCCGAGATCATCTGTTCGAACTTGGCGCGGCTCAGCTTGGTCTGCAGGTGCTTGGGGCCGGAGGAGTCGGCGGTGAGAAACGGCAGGTTGACCTCGGTCTCCTGGGCCGAGGACAGCTCGATCTTGGCCTTCTCCGCGGCCTCCTTGAGGCGCTGCAGCACCATCTTGTCGCCGGAGACGTCGATACCCTGGTCCTTTTTGAACTCGGAGATGAGCCAGCTCATGATGAGCTGGTCGATGTCGTCGCCGCCCAGGTGCGTGTCGCCGTTGGTGGACAGCACCTCCACCACATTCTCGGCCACCTCGAGGATCGAGATGTCGAAGGTGCCGCCCCCGAAGTCGTAGACGGCCACGAGCTTCTCCTCGGCCTTGTCCAGCCCGTAGGCCAGCGCCGCCGCCGTGGGCTCGTTCACGATCCGCTTGACCTCGAGCCCCGCGATCTTGCCCGCGTCCTTGGTGGCCTGGCGCTGGGAGTCGTTGAAGTAGGCCGGCACCGTGATCACGGCCTCGGTCACCTTCTCCCCCAGGTAGTCCTCGGCGGCGCGCTTGAGCTTCTGGAGGATCTTGGCGCTGATCTCGGGCGGCGCGAAGTCCTTGTCGCGCACCTTCACGTGGGCGTCGCCGTTGGAGTGGCGCTCCATCTTGTAGGGCACGCGCTCCACCTCGTCGCGCACCTCGGCGTACTTCATGCCCATGAAGCGCTTGATGGAAAAGATCGTGTTCTCAGGATTGGTGATGGCCTGCCGGCGGGCGATCTGGCCCACGAGGATCTCGTCCTTGTCACCAAAAGCCACCACCGACGGCGTGGTCCGGCCCCCCTCTTCGTTGGTGATGATCTTGGGCTCCTTGCCCTCCATGATGGCCACGCAGGAGTTGGTGGTCCCGAGATCGATCCCGATAATCTTTGACATCGCTGAGCCTCCGAAAAGAAAGCAACCCTTTGCTGAATCGCAGGTGATGGTGATTGTCGTCGAACGCGCGCAATCTAACCACCGCTACCCCCCTGTCAAGGCGCAGGGCAGGGGGACGGCGTAGTCCAGGACGAGGGCGTTTCAGGAAAATCGGGTCCCCAAAGGGCGAAACCCGGCATCGCTGCCGGGGCAGCGCTGCCGGGGCAGCGATTGGGAGCTCGACCGGGAGGCTCGCTCGGGTCGCGGTGGCGAGAGGAAGGGCCTGGGTCATCCGGGAGGATCAGACTCGAGTTTCGCCCTTCTGTCTGCTACGAACGGCCGAAATCGCGCTTGGCTGCGTTGCTCCGGCGATTTCTGTCTCGACGTACCCCAAGTACGCCTTCGACAGAAATCTTGTCGCGCCTTGCCAGGCACGATTTCTGCTCGTTCTCGCGACGAAAGAAGGGCGAAACTCGAGTCTGAGACACCTGCCCGGGAGGCGCGGCTCAGCAGGAGGAGGGAGCTCTCCCTTTCGACCGCCATTTTGACGGAGGTCTGCGTGTCAACGGGTGTCGTCGAGGGGGCTGGGTTCCTACTTGGGTTCCTATTGAGTAACGGTCCACTTGGCCCGCTCGCTCAGCAGAGTGGGGTGGAACTCCACCGGGAACATGGCCAGGAGGTAGTCGAAGGCCAGATCCTTCATCTCCTCATCGAGCTCGGGCGGGAGCCGCATCAGCCCATCCCCGTCGGGTTTGATGTTCAACCGGACCACCTCGGTCAGCGTCAAGAGGTGCAACCGCGTTGAGTACAGGGCGTGGGCAATACTGAGAAGGTACTTCTCGTTCATCTCCATCAGACGTTCTTCCTCGATCGGTGCCAGTGTCCCGTGTTCGTCGGCCCATCATTATACATCAACGTTGGCCATACAACACCCGGAATATCGGATGGAACTTCCTGGAAGTGCAGCGCTCGCCCCCGCAGGGCAACCCCGGACCGGACGGATCGCCTACCCGGCTGGGTCACTCGGAACGCGGAAACGGTCTTTGTCCTCGGATAGGAAGGAAAACGCGGGCCGGGGTACCGAGAGGCCCTCGGAGTTGCCCCCGGCCCGCGGAGGGTGGTAGCGGGGGAGTTATACATAGCGGCGGCCGTTCGTTCCGTAGAGCGCGACCGATCGTGGGGAGGTGAATTTTTGCTTACTAATGAGATAGCTTAACTCGCCTGGAGCAGCGGTCAAGCCAGGGGAAGCGTTTTTTTCTTCGAAATTGGGCGATGGCGAGCCACGGGCTTTGGGGCCACGGACTTTGGGGCCACGGGCTTTGGGGCCACGGGCTTTGGGGCCACGGGGCCGGCGCGTCAAAAATGGCGGCCGAGCCAGCGGCGGGGATGGGCGCAAGACGGGGCTCGGCAAAAGGGGGTGCGGGTTGGGGAGCCGCGATCTCGACTGGGAGCGATCAGCGTATCAGCGTAGATACCACCGGTAGCGGAAGGTCATCCGTGAGGTGCGGAACTTGGGGAAGCGGGCCTTTTGCACGGCCTCGCGCAGGCACTTTCCCGTGGTGGGCGAGTCCTTGAACTTGCCCACCACCTTCACCTTCACCACCTTGCCGGTGGATCCCTTGACCGTCACCATCGCCTCGGCCAGCCCCGGCACTTGATAGCGATCGTAGCACTCCTGGATCAGGCTGCCGATGCGCTTCATCCCTTGCTTGATGTCCCGGCCGTTGAGGCGCTGGGGGATGCGCCGCCGGCGGGGCTCCACCCGACGCACCACCGTGCGCCTTCGCCCGCAGTTGGCGTTCTCGTTCACCGGCGCCGGCTCCGCCGAAGGGGGCTTGGAGGCCAGCACCTTGCCCGAGCACTGGTTGTACAGGCGGTAGCCCAGCAGCTTCACTTCCAGCCCTTGACCGCCGTTGGCCTTCCACTGCGTCCCCTCCACTCGGTAGACCATCTGCACTTTCAGATTCGGCCGCACCGACCGCATCCAGCGCTCCACCTGGGAGGGCCCCACGGGGCGTGCGATCTTTGCGAGCTCCAGCCCGGGGAAAACGAGCTTGTCCTTTTCCCGCTTGATGGCGCGCGGGCGCCCGGTGGTGACGTACCAGTCTTTCTTGCCGTACAGCGTCGGGTCGAGCTTCGCCGGGCCCTGGCAGGTGAGGCAACCCACCACCGACACCGGAAAGTTCAGCTTGGTGTTGTTGTACTGGCCGACACGGATGGCGTCCACGGTGCTGAAGTAGGTGCCGTTCTTGACGCGGTGGCGCATCCGGGAGCGGATGGCGCGGCACTGGATGGCGCGTAGGCTGGAGCCAGCGCGACACTGCTGAAGAAACGGGCCGATGACCCGCGAAAGACGCTCTACGCGCTGTGCCTTTTTGAGCATCTGCTCGAAGGTGCGGGCTTCGGCGGGGGCGCCGCTGATCAGGGTGACCAGCGCGACGATACTGAACCATCGAGTCATGGATGTCCTCCGGGTCTGCGGCGGTGACCGCGAGCGCCGAGACGGCCAGGTGTCCCGGGCTGACCCGAATGGCATATCAAATCGCCCGCTTCCCTGCAAGCTCTGGGCGACGCTTTCAGGGAACGGCAGTGCAGTATACCAGGGCGACGGCCTGGGCGGCGATGGCCGCGGTGGCGCCCACCGGCCCGAGCCCCTCGGCGGTGGTCGCCTTGAGCGAGACCCGGTGGGTGGGCAGGCTCAGCGCGCTGGCGATGGCGTGCTGCATGGCGGTGCGATGGGGAGCCAGCCGGGGGGCCTCGGCCAGCACCGTGACGTCCACGTTGATGATCCCGACGCCCGCCTCGCGCAGCAGCGCGCCCGTGCGCTGCAGCAGCTCGGTCCCGCTGACGCCCGCCCACCGGGGATCCGCGGGGGGGAAATGGGTCCCGAGGTCCCCGCAGGCGGCCGCACCCAGCAGCGCGTCCGCGATGGCGTGGCAGACGACGTCCCCGTCCGAGTGGCCGGAAAGCCCCTGTCGCGCTCCAGCGATGCGGATCCCTCCCAGAAAAAGCGGCCTCCCCCCGACCAGGCGGTGGATATCGTAGCCGGTGCCGACGCGGGGCAAGGTGGAGGGGGCCCCCGCCACCCTGCGCGTGGCCCGCTCCCAGTCGCCCGGCGTGGTGATCTTGAAGTTGTCGGCCTCGCCTTCCACCAGCGCCACGGGGTGGCCGAGCTCGGAGACCAGGGCCGCGTCGTCCGGGGCACTGGGAACGTCATCGGCTTGGCCCGCGGCCGCCTCGCGGCGGTGGGCCGCTTCCAGCCAGTCACGGCGAAAGGCCTGAGGGGTCTGGATCCGGACGACCTGGTCCCGATCGAGATACAGCGATGCTTCCCCCGTGGCAGGGGGGGTGCGCCAGCGGAGCGCGTCCACACATCGCAGCGCTGCGGTGGCAGCGCCCTGCTTCTGGGTTTCCGCCAGCACGCGCTGGAGCAGGGAAGGGGAGGCGAATGGGCGGGCGGCGTCGTGCACCAGCACCCACTGGGTGCTCGGCTCCAGGGCCGCGAGCCCGGCGCGGACCGACGCGGCGCGGGTGGCCCCGCCGCGCACCCTCCGCAGGGCCGTTTTGCACGGCAGTGGCGAGCCCGGTCCTTCTGGCTCCACTTCGTGGTGGGGAAAGGATGGAGCCTCCAAGTGGGCGGGGGAGTCGAGCGCGAGGTCCGGTTCCGGCTCGGCGTTGGGCTCGGCGTTGGGCTCGGCGTTGGGCCCCGCGCTGGAGGCGCAAGGCCCCACCAGCACCACCTCCTGAATCGGGGGGCAGCGGTCGCAGGCTTCGAGCGCCCAGGCGTAAAGGGGGCGCCCTCCGAGCAGGCGCTGGGTCTTGGGTGGACCGTTGCCGAGGCGTCGGGAGCGGCCCGCGGCCAACAGCAGCGCGGTGACTGTGGGCGCGGGCGAGTCTCGGGTAGGCATGAGCCAGGGGAGGTCGGCCGAGGCGCGTCACGTCACGTCACGTCACGTCACGTCACGTCACGTCACGTCACGACGGACGATCGACCTTCGATTCAACCGACGTTTCGTTTCTCGAGGCGCTGCAGAAGCTTTTTCAAGGTTCCCTTGCGCTCGTCGGAGAGCTCCACGTAGCGGATGCCCATGTCCTCGGGGGGCTCGCGGTTCACCCACACCACCTCACCCTTGACGGCGATGGTGGACTCGAGGTCCGGGAAGTTGATCACCAGATCCACGATGGTGCCTACTTCCTCGACACTCTGGGTTTGCAGGCAGATCCCCCCGAGGCTGATGTTGCACACCTTGTGGTTGAGCAGGATCTCGGTTCCCGTGAGATCGGCGAAGGCGTCGACCTCGTAGCGGGGGTGACGGCGGGGATCCTGGGGTTCGCCCGACGACATGTGTGGCACCTCCTTGAAATAGAAGCGCAATGTTAGGCCGAAAGGCGGGTCCGGGTCAATGCGCGGGCGCGTGGGATCCCACTTTCGGCATTCGGTTTCGGTGTTCGGGAGCATATCGCCGGACGTGCGATCGCCGATCTGCCTTTTCTGGAACCCGATTTCCCGTCACAAAATGTGGAAAGCAAAGGGCGTGCGTGCTATCCATCCGTCCCATCCGCCTCCCCTGCTGCTCGGGGACCGTCCGGAATATCGGGTGCGACCCGCGCGTAGGGAGATGAAGTGAGGGCCCCCGGCCCCAGGTTGGCTCGAAACCCAACGAGGCTGGATGGAGAGCATCGTGATGATCCGATACCCGCTGACCCTGCTGTTCGCGCTCGTGATGGCCTGGGGGGTCTCCGGTTGCGCCAAACCGAAGATGATCCGCGGAACCCAAATCCCGGATTTGCCCAAAAATCACGAGGTGATAAAGGTCGTCGAGGAGTACCGCCGCGCCATGGAGTCGCTGAGCGTGACCAAGCTCATGGGGTTGGCCCATCCCCACTACTACGAGCACTCAGGCACCCCGCTCGGCGAGGACGACTACGGCTACAAGGGGCTGCTTCGCGTGCTCAAGAAGCGGCTGCGGCAGGTAAAGGCGTTACGGTGCAATCTCAAGTACCTACGCATGTGGTGGCCGCACGAGAAGCAGGCCGAGGTCGAGGTCTATATCAGCGCCAGCTTTCAGCTCCGCACGGCGGAGGGCGAGCGCTGGTACCGCATGACCGACTACAACAAGCTGGTGCTGGTGCAGCACAAGGGCCGCTGGATGTTTATGCGAGGGATGTGACCCATCCCCCCGCAGCGTACCCGACCGCGGCCCGCCGCCTCCAGGCGGCGGGCCGCGGTCGGGTACGCAAGTAGACGAGCTGTTCCCCCTGGCCCCTAGATTCCGTCCCCGTCCCCGTCTCCGTCTCCGTCCCCGTCCCCGTCTCCGTCTCCGTCTCCGTCCCCGTCCCCGTCTCCGTCTCCGTCTCCGTCTCCGTCTTCCGAGTCTTCTTCTTCTGCCGTCGACCCCAACCGCAGCCCGT
>CAYFWA010000408.1:6026-6495 GCA_964346625.1 uncultured Myxococcales bacterium | reverse complement strand
GCCACGGTGGGCCCCTTCGAGGTGACCGCCACCCCGCTGCGCCACCCGGCCGGCTCGCTGGCCTACCGCCTGGAGGCGGGCGGCAAGACCGTGGTCTACGCCTCGGACCACGAGGCCGGTGACCCGGACGTGGACTCAAAGCTCGTCGCCCTCACCCGGGGCGCAGACGTGTTGATCCACGACGCGCAGTGGTCCGCCGAGCAGCAGACGGAGCGCCAGGGCTTCGGCCACTCCACCTGGAAGCAGGCCCTGGCCTGCGCACAAGAGGCCGGGGTCAAGACCCTGGTCTTGTTCCATCACCACCACCGCCACAGCGACGACACCCTCGACGACATCGGCCGGGCCGCCCGCGCGGCCGCCCCCTCCGGCCTCGAAATCATCGTGGCCCGCGACGGCCTCGTGCTCGATCCCTGACTCGATCCCTGACTCGATCCCTGACTCGATCCCTGACTCGATCCCTGACTCGATC